>JAQVTZ010000170.1 GCA_028699795.1 Clostridia bacterium
TACAAACGGGTTTTGATGACTTTTCCGATCACATCTGCGGCGATATCGCAAAGGATCCAAGAGGCGGTAATGCCCTCACCGCTATAAGGTTTGGTGATGCACGCGCTGTCTCCCATTACGACAAATCTGTCTGCCACCAGCGAGTAAGGCGGACGACGATAGGGAGTAGTACCCCGTTCAATTTTTTGTATCTCGTAGGGCGGAAGTTGTACAGCTTGCTCAAACTTATTAAAACATTCTTCGGCGTAGTCGTAAGAAAGGTTGGCGCCAACGCCTATAATCGCGCCGTCGGGATCTTGTTGCGGGGCAAGCCACGTTTTGTAGTAAGGGTATCCTACCGAGCGGGTCACACGGTCTTTTTGAGGGTTTTTGAGCTTGACATATCTTAGAACAACATAAAACTTGTCTCGGTCTTCTATTGGGAAGGTTTCTACGCCGTAGCCGTCGGGCAACGCTCTGCGGACAGGAGACCCAATCCCTGAACAGTCTGCCACAAGCTTTGCTTTGACATCGTGGGTTACTCCGTCGCAATCGAGTTTTGCCCCTGCAATTTTGCCGTTATCGAAGAGAAACTCCTTAAATTCGCAATTGAACGCGTACTCGACGCCTGCTGCTGTTGCCCATTTTTTTAACCGTTTTAAAAAAAGCGGCAACTTCATGACGACAAACGGGTAATCTGTGCGTTTTTCGTAACGGTCGAAGGCGGAGCGGGCATAGCCGTACTCGAACAGGCTCACATAGTCTTCGTCACCCTCTTTGGGTTCGGGTACTCCGAATTTTGCAAAGAAGTCTTTGTCGATATGGAAAATATCCAACCGTTTGCCAAGGTTTTCTTCGGAGGCTTTGTCTGCGACCAAAACGCTCAAACCTTGCTCGGCAAGGCGTTTTGCGAAAAACGAGCCGGCTGTCCCGGCACCTATTACTAAAACATCATAATTGTTTTCCATAGTCCAGTCCCCTTTGTTAATTTATTTTTTCTAGACGATAAAGTATCTGTCCTTAATCGGGATAAGGATATGCTCTAAACACATTTTAGTACGGCACGAAAGATATGTCAACACAAAACCTTATTTTTCTTTTCTATTGACATAAGCATTCTCTGTTACTATAATTGTTCTATTAAGTTTAAGAAAGGTACGACAATATGTGTATTTATTCCATAGGGGAAGCGCTGATTGATTTTATGCCGCAAGAGGACGGATTTATCCCTGCGATAGGCGGAGCGCCAGCGAATGTTGCCGCATGCGCGGCGAAACTCGGCGCAGAGGCTTATTTTATCGGGAAAGTGGGAGAAGACCTTTTCGGCAACAGAATTATAGACGGGCTACAATCCGTAGGCGTAAAAACCCGTTATGTAAGCAAAACAGATTGCGCCAATACCGCGCTTGCTTTTGTCGCATTAAAGCCGAACGGCGATAGAGAGTTTTCATTTTATCGCAATCCCTCGGCCGATATGTTTTTAGAGCCTGAAGATGTAAAAGAAATTGCTTTTAAAAACGGAGATATTTTGCATTTTTGTTCGGTAGACTTAATTGATATGCCCGTAAAAGATGCGACAAAGTTTTGTATCGAAGCGTGCAAAGCGGCAGGTGGAGTGATTTCTTTCGACCCCAATGTAAGGGCAAATCTTTGGAAGGATATCGAACAGTATCGCAAGGTGATACGCGAATTTATCCCGATAGCGGATATTGTTAAACTTGCTTCAGACGAGTGCGAATTCGTTTACGGCATAGACGATATAGATACGGTCGCGAATACTATTTTAGAAACAGCAAAGCAAGTAATTATCACTTTTGGCGGGGAAGGAAGTAAACTTTATACCCATGAAAATGTAATTGTACAAAAGCCATATCCAATACAATGCGTAGATACTACGGGTGCAGGCGATACTTTTATCGGCACCTACTTAAGGTATTATAAAGAAAAGGGTAGTAGAGAAGCGATGCTTCTAGCAAGCGCGGCTTCCGCAATGGTATGTACAAAAAAAGGAGTTCTTACTTCTCTGCCAAGCGAGAAAGAGCTGGAACAATTCATGAGAGATAAAAATTATGAGTAAAGCGGACAAATTTCTTTCAAGCAAAGTCGCAAATACTGCGTACTTTCCTATATATCATTTGGCGCCGCCCTACGGATGGATGAATGACCCCAACGGTTTTTGCTATTACCGCGACGAATGGCATTTGTTCTATCAATACAATCCCTATGCTGCAAGATGGGGACGGATGCACTGGGGCCATGCAAAAAGTAAAGACCTTTGTTGTTGGGAGCACTTGCCGGTTGCCTTGTCGCCCGATAGCAGAGGGAATGATAATTTTCTAGGCTGTTTTTCGGGTTCTGCAATCGATAAAGACGGCAGTTTATACCTAATGTATACTGGCGTACCATTTTTAAAACAACATCAAATGCTTGCCAAAAGTATAGACGGTTTGGTATTTGAAAAGCTTCCCCAACCCGTTATACCTATCGAAAACCGACCGCCGAAAGCGGCTAGATTTGCCTTCCGCGACCCCAAAATAATTGTCAAAGACGGATGCTATTATTCTGTTATTGGCGCGTCTTGCGGCAAAGGAAGACAAGTCGCGCTGTATGAGTCCCGAGACCTTATCCAATGGAATTATAGGGGGAGCCTCAAAACAGAAGAGAAATCCAAAGGGATTTTCGAGTGTCCCGACTTAGTATTTACAAAAAATGGAGATATCTTAATTTATAGCGTTATGTATACTAAAACAAATGGATTGGATTGCCAAAACATCCACTCCTGTTTTTACGAGATAGGTTATGCCGATGTAAAGACATCAACCTTTCGGGCTGTTACCGAGGCAAAAGAGCTGGACAAGGGGGCGGATTTTTATGCGCCGCAAACAACGGTAGGGGCGGATGGCCGAGTTGTTATGGTGGCTTGGATGCAGATGTGGATGCGCTCAATCCCCACAGCATATCTGGGACACGGGTTTGCAGGTATGATGACGCTCCCGCGGGAATTGGAGGTGCGCGGCAATACGCTTACCCAAAAACCGATACGAGAAGTATACGAGTTATTTGGAGAGGGGAGACACACCGAATTTAATATAAAAGACGAAAAAGAGATAGCAGGGTTTTGCGGCAGCGTGTTTTTGTTGAAAATGAAATTGAAATATACGGACGGGCTCTTGTTAAAGCTTAGAAAAGGGGAAGAATGTCATACCGATATTTTGTTTGACCATGGCAAGATAACTTTCAACCGCGAAAACAGCGGATATCCAATAAAAGGAAGGGCATTGGACGGTAATTGCAATGTAAGACAGATGTATGTAGAGCCTTGCGACTTGTTGGAAGTGGAAATTTTTAGCGATAGCAGTTCGATTGAGTTGTTTATAAATAACAAACAATGTATGTCCAATACCGTGTATCCTTATGCGGACGCAGAAGGGATTACTTTTGCTTCGCAACAAGGCGCATTGGTTTCTACAAGCTTTCATCCATATAAAGGATAAGAAAAAGAGTCTCTTTTAAAAAGAAACTCTTCTTCTTGTATATGCAAATTCCCCTGTAATGGACTAAATTATGGATGCGCATCTGCGCATAAACGGTAGAGGCTATTTTGAATTTCCGTGATTGCCGGGATTGGTTTCCTCTCCACTATTCCCGTGATCACCCGAATTGCCGTTGTTTCCGGCATCTCCTTCGTTTTCACCACTGTTTCCGTGTGGATTTCCGTTTCCGTTGTTACCATTGTTGTCTTGGTTTCCGTTATCGCCTTGACTACCTTGATGGTCATTGTCATCCCGGTTCCCGATATTCCCATTGTCTCCGTTATTGTCTTGGTTGCCATTGCTTCCGTTATTCCCTTGGTTTCCGTTGTTATCGGAATTCCCTTGATTATCGTTATTCCCTTGGTTTCCGTTGTTGTCGGAATTCCCTTGATTATCGTTATTCCCTTTGTTTCCGTTGTTGTCGTTGTTGTT
>JAQVTZ010000171.1 GCA_028699795.1 Clostridia bacterium
GATAAGCGCGCAACAAAAAGAGGCTATGGATTTGTCGGCAATCCTGCTTTTGCAAGGGTATGAGACAACGATATGGTCTTTAGACGGAGATGGGGCGACAGATCCCATTGCCGCCCTACAAGAGGCGAATGTAATTATCTCTTTACTACACGGACAATCCGAGCCGATTTCCAAGCCCGAAGGGGCAAACTATCCGTTCGAGCCGTCTAAAGCCGCCGTCATCAATCATACGCTGGGTTGTGTTTCAGCGGCAAAACAACTCGATACCTTTGCGGAGGCCTACAAAATAAGCGGAAGTAACGCGTTGATACTGCATATCGGTATGCCGCAAGATTTTGCGGTAGCTTATCTGTATAAAAAGTATACAATCGAAAGTTTCGGACTTTTTACCAAAGCGGAAAACACCGTTAAATCCTTGATATCCCAAACGGCGATAAAAGCAATAGATGAGCGCAGTATTGCCACTTACCGCGCCGCGGGAGTGGGCAATCTTCTTTGGGTGTACGAAATCAAAGACCAATCGGGACGGGATCTTACTCCCCTTTTCCGTGTTGCCGCGGCGGAAGAGCCGCTTGCTGTCAGCCGATTCGAATTATCGTTATCGCCGCTCAAAAGTTTGCGCTTTTTTGGCTATTACCATTCTGCCGCCGCAATTGCCGCGCCCTCTGGCGATTACATTTGCAAACTATTGCAAGCGATTGCCCAAGACGAACCCGCCGAGCTTACTCTAACCGCCATAAATAAAGAATATATCGACGGCATAGACGAAGTACCCGTAATTCTCCCTTGTACGGTTAACGCGAATGGGATTACACCTCAAGAAGCTTCTCTTCCTCTACAATGCGTGTTGGCATCCAACGACTATGCCGGCGCCTTACTGACAGCAGTTAACGCGCTTGCAAAACGCTCCAAAACACTTTTTACACGCGCGCTCAAACTTGACCCTTATATCGCATCCGTGCTTACCTTAGACGAGGCGGACACATTGGCAGAACACGCGTTGCGCACCAATCCAACCGCATCGGCGTTTTTTGGAGGGAAATAAGATGAAAATATGTTTTTTAGGCGCGGGAAGTACCGTTTTTGCAAAGAATGTTTTGGGCGATTGCATCAAAACGCCCGAACTGGGTAATTTTGAAATCGCCCTGCACGATATCGATTTAAAGAGATTGGACGAATCCTATACGGTAATTTGCGCCCTTAACAACAAGTACGGCAAGCCTGCGGAAGTACGAACCTATCCTAACCGCAGAGAAGCCCTTAAAGATGCGAATTATATTATCAATGCGATACAGGTTGGAGGATATCTGCCTAGTACATTAACCGACTTCGAAATCCCCAAAAAGTACGGTCTCCGTCAAACAATCGCGGATACTTTGGGGATCGGCGGCATCTTCCGCGCGCTCAGAACGATAGCCGTCATGGAAGAAATCGCAAAAGACATCGAAGAACTTTGCCCAGACGCGTTGTTCCTCAACTATACCAACCCCATGGCGATGCTTACGGGGTATCTGCTTACCTATACCAAAGTGAAAGCCTTGGGGCTTTGCCACAGTGTGCAAAGCTGTGTCCCTTGGCTACTGCGCAATGTCGGTCTTGCAAAAGAAATCAAAACTTGCTCTTATTCAATAGGCGGCATCAACCATCAAGCATGGTTATTAGATATCCGTTATCAAGACGGCAAAGATATGTATCCCGACATCAAGACGCGCTCACTGCAAAAAGGCAATCGCAATACGATAGGCTATGTAATCCCCGATATTGTCCGCCACGATATGATGAAGCACTTCGGGTGTTATATCACCGAGTCTTCGGAGCATACCTCGGAATATCTGCCCTACTATATCAAAGCCCGCCGTCCCGACCTTATTAAAAAATTCCGCATCCCCTTGGACGAATACCCAAGGCGTTGCAGACGGCAAATCAAACTATGGAAATTCCGCCGCTTTACGCTAATGTTCCGCCGCAAACTGTTTCACATCAAAACCCACGAATACGGCTCTTATATTATCACTGCCGCGCATACGGGAAAACCCTTTAAATTTAACGGCAGTATCCTAAACCATGGCAATATGATACCCAATCTGCCGCAATACGCGTGTGTCGAAATCCCTATGACCGTTTCGGACAAAGGCTTTGGCGCGCTGCCTTTCAAGCGTCTTCCCGACGAGCTTGCCGCGCTCAATCGTTCCAACATCAATGTGCAGACGCTTGCGATGCTTGCCGCCCACGAGCGCCGCATGGACTATGTCTATATGGCGGCGGCAATGGATCCGCACACCTCATCCGAACTCACAATAGACCAAATCATCGCCCTTTGCGACGAGCTTTTCGAAGCACATTACAATGACGGATATTTGCCAGAGTACAAGTAGAAAACATAAGCTTTAGTTGCCATTAGTTCATTTTATAGAACTAATGGCATGTTGATAGATGGTAATAACAAGTAATCCTTAAATTTTGTATAAATGTTTTTTATAATATAGCGAATATCGAGGCTTCATAGTTTATCCAATTAGCTGCCTCTTTATATTGACCAACAGAGCCCGAAGGTACTAGTATCTGTCTGTTTGCACTATTGTTACTGAATGCATCTAAACCTAATTCGGGTGGAGTGTTTCTTAAAACTGTTATATTAGCCAGTGAAGAACAATAATCAAATGCACCGTTACCTATACTTGTAACATTGCTGGGGATAGTAATGCTTTGCATACTTTCGCAATGATAGAATGCATAGTTTTTTATACTTGTAATAGCATCGGGTAAATTAATTGTTTCAAGACTTACGCAGTAATAGCATAAATTATTGGATATAGTATTAATATTAGAAGGTAGTGTAATAGATTTTAAATTGGAGCAATAATTAAAAGCATATGTTTCTATGGTGGTAACACTGTTCGGCAATATCAGATTCTCTCCAAGATAATTTGAAAAAGCATATGTTTGTATGGTTGTTAATAAGCTTCCTTCTTCAAATTCGATATCACATTCAATTGCACTAAAAGCATTGGAGTTAATTGCAGTTACACTTTTCGGGATAATTAAAGATTCTAATGCAATACAATTACTAAATGCTTCTTCTTCTATAATATCTAGTTGAATGTCTTCGCCGAAAGTTATTGTCTGTAGATTTGTACAATTTTTAAAAGCAGATACTCCTATTTCTGTTACATTACTTGATATAGCTATATTCTTTATGCCACTAGAAACAAATGCTTCATTCTCTATATGGGTAATAGTATCAGGTATAGTTATATTCTCTAAGTTATAATAACCCATAAAGGCTCTGGATATCAATTTGGTTACAGGCTTCCCCATATATGTTGACGGGATTACTATCTCTTTTAAATATACGGAATTTCCTCCAGCGACACCGTATTCGGTACCATCATTATTCGGGTAATATGCTAAGTGCTGAGGATTTTGTATTACTGAAAGAGTTTGTAGCCATTCTTCTTCTGTGCCATTATAATCAGGATATTGTTGCTTATATATCTCATAAGCCGACAAACCGTTAACGCCGTCTTCTCCTTCCGCCTTAATACCGGTATCAGTATCGCCTATAAACCAATTACCGTTATCTCCTATGTGGGGTGTAATACCGTCTTCTCCTTGTTGCGCTTCTTGTGGATTTTGACAAGAAGTTAAGGATAAAATAATAAACAAAATTAATAAAATTATAAGAGATGTTTTTGTTTTCATAATTACTTCCTCCCAATGTACAAAATAATATACTTTGATTATATTACAAAAATAAATTATTTACAAGTTATATTTTTTTGGTAATGCGTCATTGAATGTAGGTTTATATGGCGCTTGTTACTTTTACCGTATGAATCAAACCGCTCTCTTTGTCTACACCGATATGCGCCTTGCAACCAAAATACCAATTGTTGCCTTTCTTGACGGAGGACATTTCGGGGTCACGCTTTTTGTCCT
>JAQVTZ010000172.1 GCA_028699795.1 Clostridia bacterium
ATCGTTCTTGTTTTTTTTGTGTTTCGGCCCTATCGTTTGCCGTCTTTGTTTTCAGCCGTGAATATTCGTTTGCTTTTTCTCCTATGTTCATGAAAGCAACCGCGGGATTGTCGGTAGACAGGCTGTATTTTGCCAAAAAAGCCAGAACTTCTTGATAGACATGGTTGCGCTTGTTTGTCGATTCTGCAGTTTCCTTTTGATGGGCTTTATTTTGTTTATTTGCGCGCGTCATCCCTAAGGCAATTCCGACAGAGCTAAATAAAATCCCTGCCGCCGCAAGGCTTATCCCAATCGCACGGGTAGGCTCAAAAATCAGCAAGACAATACCGGCAACAAACAATAGGATGCCTGCTATTGTGGCATAAAGAAAAGTTTTATTATTTTTTAATCCGATTTTATCATGGGAGTTTTGCGCTGCCAACAGGGGATTTGTGTTGATTTGTTCATATAGTTTCACCACTTTTTCGATTTCGTCTTTTGCGGGAGGGTTTCCTTTAAAAAACGCGTCAAGCTCTTGCAGCTTTTTTAGGTCTTCCGTTTCCCCGCTGTTAATAAGACTAAGAATTTGTTCGCAAATAGCGATTTCTTGGGTAAGTTTGGCGCAACTGGTTTCGGTGACAGTAAGCGTGTTTAATGTTTCGGCGATTTCATCCGCTTCGTTGTCCTCAGGTACTTTTCCCAAAAATTCGGCTTCGGCGAGCGTTTTGTTAAGCAAGGCGTTTTCGTAGTCTTTTTTGCGAGCGATATAATATTCGTAAGCGGCGCGCTTAATACCACGCCCGATGTCGGACTTTGTTTTGGCAAGCTCGGTTTCCACTTTCGCAAGGGCGGTCGATAGTTGCATTTTTTGTTCTGCTTTTTCTGCAAGCAGTCGTTCGTATTCTTCTGCTTCCATTGCATTGCGTTGCGCTTTTTCTAATTCGACTTCTGTTTTTGAAATGATATCGTCGCCTTTATTTTTTCTGTAAATCTTTTCTTTTTCTTCCAAAGCCTTTTTCGCCTGCAAAAAGCTGCCCATATCGTTGTCTTCTTCGATAAGACTGGTCAGTTTGGTGTATACGCTGTCCGAACTTAAATCGGCAGAGTTCCGTTGCGAATAATAGGTGCTTTTTTCGTAACCCGCTTCGTCCACTCCGAACAGGTCTTCTCCTAAACGGTCTTTATCGTAATTTTTGGCATCCGATCCGCTTGCAATATCTATCAATCTTGCCTTGTCGTCAGATTCTTTGTCGCCAAAGTATCTTTCGATACGATAGGCGCGGCCTTTTGTTTGGAAGTCGAGATATCCGCCGTAAGCGCCGCCCTGCCAAGGACGGTATTTTTCTCTTTCGTTATCATCTAAATCTCTTTTGGTTGTTTTGGTCAGCCCGAAGAACATAGCTTTGATAAATACTGCAAGCGTACTTTTGCCCTTGCCGTTGTTTTCGCAAAACGAGGTGATAGTATCCTTAAATTCGTAATCGCATTTCGAAAGAGTACCGAAATTTTCGATATGACAAGACAGCAACTTCATAAGACAATTTCCTCCCCTTTTAATGCGGAAATGCCGCAAGCGATAATCTTGTCGCTTTGTTCTTGTGTGAGCTTTTCATCGGCAAGCACCAATCGGATAAATTCGCTTTTAAGCGACACGCCGTCCGCATAAGAGGCGGGGTCTATCTTGATGCGTGTTTTGTCCCGCACTTCGGCATAATAAAAATCATGTTCGAGTTTTTGCTGAAGATAAAGCAGATTCTTGAAACTTTCGGGCGGATAGACTCCCGTAAGATTGACGCGTAACAGGTCTTTGTTACGCACTTCCTTGATTGCATCGCTTACGATAGATTCAATTTTGGAAGGTGACACATCGGTAATATCTACATCGATTTCGTGTACCGTACGCGTGCAGAAAGGGATAAAGCGGTGTTCGACCTGCCCCTTTTCGCAATCCAGCAGTACAAAACCTTTTTCGCCTGTTTCGTCGAAGCCTCTGCCTTCCAAACAACCACTGTAACAGTAGACGCCGCGCCTGTCCAGCTTTTCGCATTGGTACGAATGGTAATCTCCCAGCGCAAGATAGTCTATGTTTTTGGCTTTAAGCCTGCGGATCGTAACGGTATCGGGTGACTCATTGCCCGATGTAATGGTTCCGCCGTGCATCGTAACCAAATTGATTCTTCCCGAATTCAAGCGCAAGGTGTCGTATACGCTGCGGCAATTCGTATCGTTAAGGCAAACGCCGGATACTGTAACTTCGCCGTAATCGAAAGAGGTCCAAGACTCTTGAAACAGTTTGAGATTGCAAGGTGTATTTTCGGGCGGCGGAAAGGGTGTGTCTTTGTCGTGATTGCCTTTAAGGTATAAAAAATCCGTTTGAGGGTAGTTTTGGACAATCTGCAACACTTTTTCTTTTAGACTTGCACGAATGGTCTTACGATCGAAAAGGTCCCCCGCAATAATAATAGCGGTGACACCGTTTTGTTTGGCGTACTCGGCAAGACGCTCGAAGGTATGTGTCAGTTCGTTTCGGCGTGTTTCCGCGGTTTCGCTGTCGAAATGAGAAGTTAGCGAAGAACCTAAATGAATATCGGAGCAATGGATAAATTTCAAAAGATACACCCCCTTCGGTATTTGTTGCGATAGAAAGGACGAGTCTATTATAGCATTGCAGCTATATGTTGGCAATAAGCAGGAGTAAAATGTATTGTAACGGCAGAGCAAAAATGGTATAATGATACTGAAGAATTTTGGTAGCATCCAAGCTAAATTAAGTTTTCCTAAGATGTATTATGGATAATCGGAGGATATATGAAAATTTCAAAAATAGCTGAAATATTAGAGGCTGAAGTGTTGTGTTGCGACGGGCATACCGAAAACGAGGTCATGTCGGCATGCGCATCGGATATGATGAGCGATGTGTTGGCTTTTGTCAAGGATCACGCCGTATTGATTACGGGTCTTTGCAACCCCCAAGTCATACGCACTGCCGAAATGATGGATATCGTATGCGTGGTTTATGTCAGGGGCAAAAAGCCCGACGCAATGAGCATCGAACTTGCCGAAAGCAAAAATATCGTTCTTATGACAAGCAAGTACCGTATGTATCAGGCTTGCGGTTTATTGTTCAGTCAAGGAATGCACGGAGGAGACTGCCTGATATGAGCGAAAAAAGGCGCATCGTGCTGGAGTTTGATGTGGACGGCGACAACTTCGTGTCCGCAGGCAAGGCTTCGGAGGCGGTTAAAAGCAACCTTAAGATGCTGGGGCTTCCGCCTGCCTTAATCCGCAGAGCGGCAATCGTCATGTACGAGGGCGAAATTAACATGGTTATCCATGCAAAAGGCGGCAGGGCGTATGTAGAAATAACCGACCAAGAGATTTCTATCACGCTTAAGGATGTCGGACCGGGTATTCCCGATATCGACCTTGCGATGCAAGAGGGGTACTCTACCGCGCCCGACGAAATCAGAGCGCTCGGATTCGGCGCGGGTATGGGTCTTCCCAATATGAAAAAATACAGCGACAGTTTAGAAATACAATCCGAACCCGGCAAAGGTACCACCGTAAAAATGAAAATTAAACTGTAACCAAAGAGAGTAAAACGGAGGCGTTTATGCAAACAAACGGACAAATACATACGGTCACGCTGGACAAAGACAAGTGCATGGGCTGTGTTTCTTGCATGAAGCGTTGTCCTACAGAAGCGATTCGGGTCCGCAACGGCAAAGCGAGAATTCACTACGAAAGATGTATCAGTTGCGGCGAATGCGTGCGCATCTGTCCGCATCAGGCCAAAAAGGTGGTGTATGATGATTTTTCCGTCGTTCAGGACCCCAAATATAAATATAGAATCGCTCTGCCCGCTCCGTCTTTTTACGGGCAGTTCGAAAATCTGGACAATCTCAATATCTTGTTGGAGGGTTTGCTTAAGATAGGGTTTGACGAT
>JAQVTZ010000173.1:0-156 GCA_028699795.1 Clostridia bacterium
AAACCTCAAAATGTTTATGCAAAAAAAAGAGTTTTCCACATAAAATTCATACGCTTTATATAAATACCCTTCCAAAAAATTAGAAAAAGAAAAGAGGCTCCTCAATTTTTTGCTATTTGAGACAGCCCCTTATTTGTTGCCTTAAGACGGGAGTCG
>JAQVTZ010000173.1:256-3840 GCA_028699795.1 Clostridia bacterium
AACCTAAAGGTTCACGGTTCGCCCTGCTCACCCCTCCAGCTCGTAAGCATAGCTTACTTCACGGCTTTGGCTACTGAAGGTATACCATACCTTCAGCTTAACGCGTCGCCCCCTTCACGAACGCCACCACAGACCACCTTTTAGGTGGTCTTATTTGTTGCCTTAAGACGGGAGTCGAACCTAAAGGTTCACGGTTCGCCCTGCTCACCCCTCCAGCTCGTAAGCATAGCTTACTTCACGGCTTTGGCTACTGAAGGTATACCATACCTTCAGCTTAACGCGTCGCCCCCTTCACGAACGCCACTTTAACAGTAAAACCGCTCGTTTTGAGCGGTTTTACTATAGTCAATAAAAAATTGATTTTATTGATGTAAAACATTTAGTTCCACAATGTAGATTGCAATAGAAAGCAAGATAATAATTAGTGGAATTATATTCTTTTTTGTTTCTTTGTCCTTTTTACTAATGTTTGGTTGTAAAAAGAATGCTATTATATTTAATATTGAAATAATAACAATGTTAATAGAGCCAAAAAAATAAACAAGTGCAGCTATAAGACCCGTACCTTCAGTATGAATCATTTGAGAATAGGATATTGCTAAATGCATTGTTAATACAGAAACAACTACAAGTATAATTATTGAAATAATGATTAGAATTTTGCTTATTATATGTTTTTTCATTTTTCCTTATCTGTTTAGCTTTGAATATAAATTATACGATAACATCGCCTTTTTATAAAGAGCGATTCCAGTCTTTAATATATTATTATATTTAGCCGAACAGGTTGTTAAGTTTCTGTGCAGCCTCTCTATCACTAGATTTTAAGAAGTGGCTATATACATCCGTTGTGGTACTTGTTCTTGCGTGTCCTGCTCTACCACTAACTATCACTAAAGGCACTCCTGCCATTATCTATAGAGTAATATTTATGTGCCTATGCTTATTGCTTTAACGCAAAAGCGTACAGATTTGCTAAAGCAAATCTTACGGTTCGGTTGGTATAAAACCGCCTATTTTCCTCGACAATAACGCTGCTATTGTCTTCGTCAAAACGGCGGCTTTTTCTACTCAAAAGTCCATCCGAAATTTCTTAAAGGGGCGAAATAGAGGTTCTTATTGGGTAATTTTATTTCTCTCCAACATAGTTATCGCATGCGTTGCGTATAATGGCTAGCGCTTCTGATAGCGTTTTTTCGGCGCCGCCGAGAAGTACGCTAATATCGCTCTTGACATCCTTTTCTAGACGCGATTGAAAATCTAAGGCTTGCCGTCTAATGGCTTCTGCCTCGGTTTCGGCCTGTTTGATAATTTCGTGGTCCGAAAGCAAAAGGTCGGCTTTACTTTGCGCGGCCGCAATAATACTTTGGGAGCGCGCGGCATCTTCTTGGCGTTTTCTTTCGTTTGCAACAATAATTTGTCTTGCTTCGCGCACCATATCGGGCAACGCTCTGCGGATACGGTCTACCGCAGAAAGCATTGTATCGGCATTCACCGTTACGCCGCTGCCGAAAAACGCCTTTTTGCCGTCGTGAATTTCTTGTTCGATTTCCAACAAAATATCTTCTATGTCTTCCATTTTTTACCCTCTCTCATAATCTCACCGGCAACTTGGGGGTTGACCAGCTTGGTTATGTCTTTTTCTTCCAGAACGCCCGCCTTTACCCGCGTACTGCTGATATCACTGTCTTTGGCGGGGATGATTATTGTTTCGACTCCTCCGTTTTGCAGGTTAAACTCGGCCATTTCATTTTCGTATTTTAAGTCATCCGCGCTGCGGTATCCTCTCACGATATGGCGTATCCCGTGCCGTTTGCAATAATCTATCGCAAGTCCCGGGTAATATGCGACCAACACTCTTTTGCCGAAGTCACGGGTAGACAACTCCGCAAAACGCATACGCTTCTTGAGATCGAAACTCGTTGTCTTTTCGGGATTGACGAGAAAAACGATATGCACGAGTCCGAACTTTTGCAGCGCCTGTTCTACTAAGAACCTATGACCGTTGGTAAACGGGTCAAAAGTGCCCGTTACCGCCGCTTTAGACATCTTCTTGAGGATATCGATACTTGTATGGCCATAATCTCTACTGTCGTAAAGAGCAAGTTCTTCGGGAATAATATACGCATTGTTGTCTTTTCGCCGTTCCAATACAATGATGCCGTTCTCATCTAGAACACCTTTTTGCGCTATTGATTGTAGTATTTCGGACTCGAGTTTGGCTCTGTAAGGAGGATCCAAAAATATTGCGCCGAATTTCCGTTTTGCCGAAGACAGGCGGTTAAGCGCAGTTTTGTAATCACAGTTAAGTATCTCGCCTTGCGCGCCTATCTTGCTCAAATTTTGCTTGATAATGCTTACCGCTTCACGCGATTTATCCACAAATACGACTTCGGACGCCCCTCTCGAAAGACATTCGATACCCAAAGCGCCGCTCCCCGCAAAAAGGTCTAGCACGGGTTTTTCTTCAAACGCCTCTCGCACCAAGTTGAAAATAGACTCCTTTACTCTGTCTGTTGTGGGTCGAACCTTACGGTCCGCCAATGTAAACAGAGCGCGCCCTTTATATTTGCCACTAATAATACGCATAAGACCTCGATATGTAAAATAAATTGATAGGTACCTCATGACAAGCGGGGGCCAAATAGAGGTACCCGATTGATTAAATGAGGCCTTCGTCTACAAGGTCGATTCCGTGTTTGCGAAGAACTTTTGCCGTCTTATTGTTGTCGTCGACCTTGATGAGTATCACGGCACTTTTTCGTGACGAACGCGTAAACGAATAAAGGTAATTGATATTGATGCCCGCGTCTCCCAAAATTTCCAAAACCTTATACAATTCGCCTGACTTATCGTCCACTTGGAAGCCGATAAGGTCGGTCACGGCGGTATTGAAACCGTTTTCTTTGAGCACGGCAACCGCTTTGGTATTATCGTCCGTAATGGCACGCAATATCCCGAATTCTTCGGTATCCGCAACATACATTGCCAAGATATTCACGCCTGCTTTGGCGAGCACCTTAGACAAATCGCGTATGCGTCCTTCCCTGTTTTCCAAAAACACGGCTATCTGATTGATTAACATTATCCGCCTCCATTTATGATTTTTTAAGGAAACACTTTGTAAGTACTTCGAGCTGAATTTCATGAATTTTTTGTCCGAATACGATGACTTTTTGAAGATGCGTTTATCTTGTTAGTCGAACTTGCGCTTATCGGTCACTCTTACAGCTTTTCCTTCGCTGCGGCGAACGGTGCCGTACGATGCGAATTTGATTTCGGCAAAAACACCGATTGCCGATACGATATCCCCAGTAAGTTTCTTGCGCAAGACCTCCACCGCTTTCACCTCGTCGAACGCGACATCCTTTTCGAGCTCTACCTCTATCAGCATGGTGTCCAGATTATTGATTCTGTCTACCGTGATATGATAATGGGGAGAAATACGGCTGTCGCAAGACATCAGTACGCTCTCTATTTGGGACGGGAACACATTGACACCTCTTATAATAAGCATGTCGTCGCTACGTCCTTTAATTCGCGAGATACGCGGCCCCGTGCGTCCGCATACGCAAGGCGCAAAC
>JAQVTZ010000174.1 GCA_028699795.1 Clostridia bacterium
TGTAGGAATACACAGCGTTTTCGAACAGAATGTCTTCTTGCGGCATTTCCGCGGGAGTTATTGTGTATTATTTTGTGCTGTTCTCGGGTGAAATATAATAATTATTGTCGCAGATGGTTACTTCGACGAAAAAGCTTCCCACATAGGTGTCATCTCCTATGATATCGATTTCAACAGGGATATTCGCGCCTTGATATTGTGCGTTTACCGATATATATTGTTCTTTGTTATCGTAAGGGCGATAGACCAATAGTGATTCAGATATTTCACCAAAGGTCACTTCGGCTTCGGCGGGAAGAATTTCGAACAGTACGCCTTCTGTAAAGAGTAAGCGATAGTTGTTTTGGTAGTTTTGGGGTCTGCCGTTTGTACTTACTTGCAGAGTGCCTTGTTCTATCGTGTATGCGCCCGCGTCTACGGCTTGGCCTATCGTCAGCGAACCCGTGAGTGTGTCATGGGCGACCAACCCGCTTACCATGTATTCGATAGTGTCCACAGGCATATTGTCGAAGACTTTGTTTTGATTGGGGAGAGGGGCAATATTGACCTCTTTGGGCAAGATGACGAGTACGGAAGGGTACGCTTGCATATAGGATTTGTAGTTGTCTTTGATGGTGGCTATATAGTTGATACGCACATCATAAATGCCCGCATCCGAAGGCGCGCGGCTTGTCCAGCTGTTGCCGACTTTGTAATTGAGTATCAGCGACCCTTTGCCCGGATTGCCGACTATTTGGGGTTCGAAAGTGACTGCCGCGCGTTCGCCGCTAAAGATAAGAGTTTCTTGTGTAAGCGGCACGAAGACGGGCGCGATATTATAGATGGTGATTGCATTATTGAATATTTTGGTGACATCGGTATAGTTTTCGCTTTCGGTCGCGGTATAGACAATTCGGATTTTGTATATCCCGCTTTCGGTGGGTCCGTCATCCGACCATTCGTCTTCGGCCAACGCGTATTGTATCTTTAAACTGCCCGCAGGAGGATACGCAGGGCTGACGCCCGCAATATGAACCTCGTTATTGTCTAAAGAAAGTGTCACACGGGAGCCTGTGTAATCCGATTTGACAGGATTGATTGTAATAATAGGGCTTACCTTGTTGATGATAATGCCGTCTACGAATACGCCAGAAGCGGTCATGTAGTTGGCATGCGTGCCGTTGGTACTCTCGGTAGCGGGTGTAAAAGTAACTTTGACAGAATAACTGCCGCTGTTTACGGGAGCATCGGGGCTCCAACCGTCGTCTGTCATAAATTCGTAAGAAAGATTACCTAAAGGCAGGCTTCCACCGGAGATTCCGCTTGCCGAAGCGATTATCTTGGATATATCGAAAGCCGACCCCGAGAAATTTGCCATAGAAGGTGAGAATAGTATTCTCGGGTTGACGGGCAACACGGTGAGCGCTTGGTCGAAGCGTTGTTCGTTGTTTGCGTAGTTGTCGTTCTCTGCCGCTAGATATCTTACAATAATATCGTACCCTTCATTGACACCATCTGTAAGGTTGACATTGACGACGGGATAATCTCTGCTGAACAGCCCATAGGCGCCGCCATGCGGAGCAAACAAATACTCGAAACCGCCTTGCGGCACGCTGCCGCCTTCGATACCCGTAGCGATAGCCGGGTTTTGGGCGATTCGTTTTCCTGTGTAACTTACCGCTTTAGGTTCCAGAGAAAGCGAAGGTGTTGCGCGCAAGATTTCGATTGCTTGTTCGAACACCGCTACCGTATCTCTGTAATTTAGGTCGCCGAGTGCCGTAAACGACACTTCGACATCATAATATCCTGCATTAAACGGCGCTTCGGACACCCATTCGCCATCAATAAGGTATTTGTATGAGAAAGTATGCGGATACCGCTCAGAATCCAATGTGTACTCGGTAAACACGCCGTGCGCCACAGCTTGATTGGCAGATAGTCTGTCGGGTGTGAGCTTGTCGGAGGACGCATAAGTGGACACGGCTTTTTCTAGGTCGATACTTACATCAATTTTTTCGATGATTAGACCTTGTTCAAAATCGTACAACGCGCCGTCTTTGTAGTTGTCGGTTGCGCCTTGCGGCAAATGATAGACCGCTCTTACCGTGTAAGCTCCCGAATCTTTGGGAAGACTTTGGGTGAATTCGCCGCCCTCGCGCGAATAGAAAAAGGATAGAGTTCCTATAGGTGAAGTGCCTCCCGCAACGCCTGCTTCCACCGATGCGGCAGCAGGCACGCCGTCGTATTCGGCGGCGTTATAGTCTACCGTGATTTCTTCCAAAACAAAGAGGGGGTCGATAGGCAAAACGGTAATCGCGCAAGAGATTTCGCGGACGGTATCCTTGTAATTATCGTTCGGGCCCGAAGTATAAACAATTTTTACTCCGTAACTTCCCGCGTCGACAGGGGCAATTTCGGAATAATCTTCCCCCCACAGATAATATACAGCCGCGGTGCCCGTAGGTGTGGTACCGCCTTGTACTCCGACAATCTCGGGAGCGTTGCAATAGATGCTTTTTGCGTTGTAATCTGCCGTTTTTTCTTCCAATTGTATTGTGACGAAAGCGGAGGATATTGTAAGTCTTGCAATATCCGATACATCTATCGTGTAATTGCGCGCGCTGCCGCCGTTTAGACCAATTATATATTGTCCGACAGGGGTCAGACTGTTTACTCCGTTGAAATTTACCACAGGAGCAACAAGCTCCGCCGCGGTTGTTTGGGTTTCGTCATAGACAAAGCCCGTGTACGAAACATCCAAAACGGGATTTTCTTGTCCGTATTCTTTTTCCGCATCGTCTATGAATGCGTAAAGAGTTTTGGGCGTAACGGTAAGTGTTGCAATGTTTTCGGGGTACACGATATCGTAGTTTTGGTATGTCGTATTAAGGACGGCATCGGATGCTTTCAGCGGATAACTATCGACATCACGCATAATGAGCGGATCGTAATTGCTCGCAACCGAAGAGATGATATCAAAGTCATCTGTATAACAGAACCCTCCAAAGAGGAAGGACGCCGCAATGTCGGCATAAGACACTGTTGTACCGTATACGGTCGTCTTGTTTACGGGCACAATCGAAAGGATCGCTTTTTCGACGGTGAGAGTGATTTCTGCTCTTACGGAAATATAGGAGTTAAGAGGACTTTCGAGATTGGTGATGCCGGGATGAAACAGCGTTAGCGTTACGGTGCCCGCGTTCTTTATGGTTGCCGCTCTGGAAACGCCCGACCCTGTAAGAGAAAGAATGTCGGTGTTGTCACAAGTGACGGTGTAATCCAACAGGCCCGAATTGAGCCCCGCCGTGATATCAAACACTTCGTCACCGTAAGTTTTGGTGATATCCGCAAGGAAACTTCCGCTTGCCGTATGGTTTTTCTTGATAAAAATACGGTGTATAAGGGGCGTAGGGTCGTTTCCGCCGAAGTCCTCGACATAGCCGTCTTCGACAATCCTTGTTGCCATGGGATACAAGGCTTCGCTATCATAATTGATGTTGTCCTCGGCGCCTACGGTTACTGCCGTGATGCCGTATTGTACAATATCGGCGCTGTTAGATAGATACATTTTTGCCGTTGTTTTGGAGTAATATGCGTTATTTATCTCTACAAGTTCGTTAGAAACATATTCTATGACGACACCGCTCGATGTGGTAAACAACAGTTGTTTTGCCGTCATGGTAGAGATATCGGGATTGGCGGATGCCGAGAAAGTTTCGGAATATACGGCGTCTGTATAAGCGAAAAGCGTAATATAGTTACCTTGATAGCC
>JAQVTZ010000175.1 GCA_028699795.1 Clostridia bacterium
TTTTTTGCCCGCCAGAGATAGGAGTCCCGCGGTAATTATCGTAAGATACGCAATGGATACCTAGATATCGCTTACCGACGCTTGCGCTACCGTGCTGTTTGCCATCAAAAACGCCGTATGGTAAGGCGACAAAAACAACAGGTATTTCGTCCAATCCGCTATTAACCCTAAGTAAAATAGAATAGACGGTACCAAAAGTATCAGTATGATTGCCATAAGATTGATAAGCATCGAATTAAAGTCTTTGCTTATCATCATCAACAGATAGCCCAACGCGCAACTGTTGATGCCGATGAGCGCAGAATAAAGCAATAACAGTCCTACCTGCACGCTTATCCCGTGTACAATAATGAGGATAAGACTAATAAGAAATCCGCTTAGCATTCCAAACAGCGTGTAGGCGGCAATTTTTGCAGTCAGCACTTCGGAAACCTTGACGGGCGCAATCATTGTGGTGATTAAGGTGCCTTCCTGTTTTTCGAAGTAGCAAGAAGCCGCAAGCAAGAGCGAAGTCATCATGGTAATGTCCGATAGTATCAGCAACGGCGCAACCGTCAACGCTTCTTCTTTGCTCAACAACCCTGCAATCAGCATCCATAACGCAGTAACCGCAAGGCTTATCACCAGCACTTTATATTTATATAAACGGATGAATTCTCCTTTTAATAATAAAAATATTCTCATAGCTTATCCCCTATCAATTGGATGAAAATTTCTTCGAGACTCGTTTCACCCGTGTGCGCGGTTTCAATCGGTTGCTCTGTAATTAGTTGGATAAATTCGGAGTTTTTGCCGAGACCATCCAACCCGAATACCTTTTCTTTTAGTCCGTCTTTTCCTCTATATTCTATCTTGATCGTTCGTCTGCCGTACTTTAACTTAAGTTGTCTTGGTGTGTTGGTTTCGACAATTTTACCTTCAGATAAAAATGCCACTCTGTCGCAAAGCTCTTCGACATCGTTCATGAGATGCGTGGTCAAAAACACCGTTCCGCCGCCCTTGCGGAAGTCCGCTATCATCTTCTTGATGTTTTTGGCGTTGCCGGGGTCCAACCCGTTGGTTACCTCGTCCAAAAACAACAGTTTGGGATTGTTGATAAGTGCCCTTATAAAGTTCAGTCGCACCTTCATGCCTTTGGAAAACTCGCCGACATTTTGGTTGCGGTAGTCATAAAGACCCACTTGGGTAAGCAGACTGTCCAAATCCGCCTTGCTTTTGTAGAGCTTCGAAAAATAAACAAGATTTTCTTTTGCGGTCAGCTTGTTAAAATGCACGGGCATCTCGAATCCTACGCCGACATCCTCATAAAAAGCGTTGCCATAACTCTTTAGGTCTTTCCCTTTGTAAAAGATTTCACCTTTAAAGTCCCGAAGCAGTCTGACAAGGATTTTTTGGGTGGTGGATTTCCCCGCCCCCGAGCGTCCCAACAAGCCGAAGATTTCGCCCTCTTCAACATCGAAATGGATGTTTTTTACAATCTCTTTTTGCGTGCCGGGGTAGCTGTATGTAAGATTTTTAATTTGATAGAGTTTCATATATTCACCTTAATATACCGTATTTGATTGCCTGTATCATGCCTTTATATTCTTCGATTAACTTATCCATAGGGAAATCTTCGAAGTTCATCGCTTTGTCGAACCGGGCATTGAGTCCCGCTATTATTACTTCTAAATAAACCTTTACTTTTTCTTTGGTGATACCTTCTTTATACATGGTCGGGTCGAAATCGAACTCCATAATATCAACAGAAAGCGTTTTCATATACTCTTGAAGCATGGGTGCCGCTTTTCTTGCAATCTCTTTATTGGAGGATAACGCATAATGGCAATTATAAACAAACTTAGCTTGCTCTTTACGGCTAACAAAAAAGTTTGTTTTCCAGTTCGCAAAGACTTCTAATCGTTGGAATATATCTTCTATTTTGACGAGGTCAAGATCTGCAACACTCTGCGAAAAACCGTTCAAAATGCGTTGAAGACACGCAACATATAAGTTGTCTTTGGTTTTAAAGTGCAAAAATATTACGCCCTTGGACACCCCCGCTCTTTCCGCAATTCTGTTGGTGTTGGCGCCTTCGTATCCGCAAGCGTTGAACTCTGAAATCGCAGCTTCTATAATTTTTTTTGTCGTAACCTCTTTTCTTCCCATAACCTGCCTGCACTATATTATATGACCCGTTGGTCATATTGATGATAGCATAAAGAAAAACCCCTGTCAAGGGGGTTTTTCATAAAAGTTGAGAATATAAACTTTGTGTTGCTATCCTTTCATCAAGGTCTTTTGCATCCTATCCGCTATCGTTTTGCCGTCATTGATTGCCGAGCAAATGCCTCCGCCCGCAATCGTCCATTGTCCACACAAAAACAAATTGCTTACACCGTCCACGGTTTTTTGAATTTTTGTTGTTAAAGCTTCGGGCGTAGGCAAAAATCCCTCGAACGAGGCGCGGTAGGTATTGGTTAACCTTACATAGGTTGCTGGTGTAGAGACATCTACAACCGAGATTGCGTCTTTAAAACCAGGTATCCGTTTATCAATCTCTTCCGCCAAAGTAGCTGCAAGCCGTTTCTTTTGGCTGCCGTATTCGGCGAGATTGTCTTTGCGCAGCTTTTGCCAATAGTCTAAAGGCGCTTCCAGCATCGCCATTACGCTGCTTGTACCCTCGGGTGCGGCGGCATCGTCGAAGTCGAAAGAACGCAAACTGTATCCGTATGTCTTACTATCGGGCGCAACAGCAATGCCTTGGGGGCATTCGTAAGTCACACCAAACGGGATACCGAGTTTCTTGTTTAGACCAAAAGATACGACCGCAAGCGGCGGAAAAAGCGGAGACTCTTTTAGCATTTTATCAAGCTGAGGATGAGCATACTTCCCTTTCAGCATGCGTTGCAAGGTATCGTAGGCGTCACAAGCCGCAACAACGCCGTCAGCAGAATAAGGTTTGCCTTTGCACATGACGCCAGCCACTTTGCCGTCCTTTACGATAATTTCATCCACCTTGGAGTTTAGACGGATTTTGCCGCCCAATCCGAGATACTTGCTTTCCATACGGTTGACCACATCCAACGCGCCGCCCATGGGATAGCCTGCGTTGCCGCCCATACGGGTCCCCAGCATCATAATGAGCGCCATCGCTGAAAACTCTGCCGGCATCAGCGAAGTAATGAGTTCTTTTATCGTCTCATTTTGAAACTTCTGCAATATCTCTTTGACGGTTACTTTTTGGTATTGAATGCCCAAAGGAATGATGTTTCTGCTTTCCTTAAAAAATTGAATAAAACCTTTAAAATCCGCAGGTGGCCCCATCACCATATTGGTGTTTGCCATCAGCCCTATCGCTTTACAAAGTTTTTTGATGGGCTTGGCATCCTCGGGAGCAAGTTGCAACAAAAACTCTTTAAATTGATTTAAATCGAGTGGAATATCGTACATGACACCGTTTTTTTCGATACTGACAGAATCGGCATTATAAATTTCGGTGTCTTCGGCAAGCGCGTCTACTTCGCGGTATAATTGATAAATACCGTCGCCTTTTTTGGTGCCCACCATCCAATGGATACAACCGTCGAAGCGGTAACCGCCGCGCTCCCAAGTGGTACACATACCGCCCGCCCAGCCCGCAAGCTCGAAGATTTCGGTTTGAACGCCCTTTTGTTGCAGATAGATACCTGCGCTGAGGCCCGCAAGTCCTGCACCTATTATGATTACTTTTTTATCCAT
>JAQVTZ010000176.1 GCA_028699795.1 Clostridia bacterium
GAGGGCACGAGGTGACTTCGCTATCTTTGCCCCCGCTTCCCAAAGGCGCGCGGTTGCCCAAAGGGATGAACAACGAATGGGGCGACTTCAAGAAAATGAGTGATGAGGAGCTCAAAACCCGTATTTCGGGATGCGAAGGACTCGTATTTGCGGCGGGTGTGGATGAGCGAATCGAGGGACCGCCTCCCATTTACGACATGTTCAGAAAGTTTAACATCGATGCCCTAGAAAGAGTGTTGAAACTTGCCAAAGAGAGCGGAGTAAAACGGACGGTTGTTTGCGGCTCGTACTTTAGCTACTTCTCAAAAACCAGACCCGAGGACGAGCTTACCAAATGGCATCCATATATTCGCAGCCGTATCGACCAAGAAAAAATGTGTTTGCATTATGCAGACAAAGACTTTCATGTCGCGGTGTTGGAGTTGCCTTATATTTTCGGTACGCAACCGGGCAGAAAACCCGTGTGGGTGTTTTTGGTAGAGAATATCAAAAACATGAAAAAAGCGACGATGTATCCTCGCGGAGGAACGACCATGGTTACCGTTCGTCAGGTAGGCGAAGCCATTGCGGGCGCGCTCGAAAAAAGCAAAGGCGGCAAATGTTATCCTATCGGTTACTATAATATGGAGTGGAAAGAGATGTTGCGTATCTTCCACAAGTATATGGGTTGCCCGGATAAAAAGATTGTCACCATACCCGATTGTTTGTATAAGCTGGGCGCAATGAAGATAATGAAAGAACACAAAAAGGCAGGTTTGGAGGGTGGACTTCATATGGTAAAGTTCACCAAACTGCAATGCTCCAATCAGTTCATCGACAAGTCTCTCGGTTGTGAGCCATTGGGTGTCCAGCCAGACGATATCGATGCCGCGATCGGCGAATCGGTTAAGCTTAGTATGGATATTTTGGAAGGAAAAACAGAAGCCTTGTCCATGAAAGGGGAGTAAGAATAAAGAATCATCAAAAAACCGTATAGCCGACGCTGTACGGTTTTTTATTGTTATTAGATGAGACAAGTATTGAATACTATTTTCTTGCGACACCGCTGTCTTTTGCCGCTTTTGCGACGGCGGCGGCTACGGTTTTGCCGACTCTTAAGTCAAACGCTTTGGGGATAATGTAGTCTGCGGTAAGTTCTTCGTCTGCGACAAGAGAGGCGATTGCTTTGGCGGCAGCAAGTTTCATTTCGTCGTTGATATCCGAAGCCCTTACATCGAGCGCGCCGCGGAATATACCAGGGAAAGCGAGCACATTGTTTATTTGGTTGGGAAAATCGCTTCTGCCAGTACCGACTACTGCCGCGCCTGCTTTAAGGGCGAGTTCGGGCATGATTTCGGGGATGGGATTGGCCATCGCAAGCACAACCGCGCCTTCTGCCATAGAGGCAACCATTTCTTCCGATACAACACCCGCCGCGCTTACGCCGATAAAAATATCTGCGCCTTTCATAACATCGGCGAGACTGCCCGTTTTCTTGGCAAAATTGGTAAAAGATGCAATTTCGGCTTTGTCGGGAGAAAGTCTGGGGTCACCCGCGCAAATTGCGCCTTTGCGATCGCACATCACAATGTCTTTTACCCCTAATTTTGAGATAAGTTTTGCGATTGCCACGCCTGCCGCGCCCGCGCCGCTGAAAACGACGGTACAATCTGCAAGATTTTTCTTAACAAGCTTGAGCGCATTGATGAGGGCCGCTACGCATACAACAGCAGTGCCGTGTTGGTCGTCGTGGAAAATGGGGATATCGGTACACTCTTTTAGTCTTTTTTCGATTTCGAAACAACGGGGGGACGAGATATCTTCGAGGTTTACACCGCCGAAGCTGCCTGCAAGAAGAGATACGGTCTTGACGATATCGTCTACATTTTTGCTTCTGATGCAAAGAGGGAAAGCGTCTACTCCGCCGAACTCTTTAAACAACACGCATTTGCCTTCCATGACAGGCATGCCCGCTTCGGGGCCGATGTCGCCGAGGCCGAGTACGGCGGTACCGTCTGTTACGACTGCCACAAGGTTCCACCTTCTGGTAAGTTCGTAAGACAAATCAATATCTTTTTGAATCTCGAGGCAAGGAGTCGCTACACCGGGCGTGTATGCCAACGAAAGCTCTTCTTTGTTGGTCACGGGGGCGCGGGCGATCACCTCTAGCTTGCCTTTTAATTCGTAATGCAGTTTCAATGATTCTTTTGCGTAATCCATAAAAATTCTCCTATTATTTATCCGAGACCGAACACAGTGTCGTTGTATTCGGTCTCATGATTATATTTATTATAGTAAATGCAGTCTTGCACATTAAGCCATTAATATGAAAAACTATTTTTCCCAAGGGAAGACATATTGGGTAAGGTTGAGCGCGTCTCTAACCTTACAAAGTTCTTTTTGCACGGCTGAATTGACGGGTACGCCGCTGTCCTTTCTTTGGCACCATACATCCCATTCTTTTTCGCCCGCGGTGTAAATTCTTTCGGTGCCGGGAGCTTTGGTGGAATTGCGAAGCGCGCGCATAATGTCGCCTGCCGTCTTTTTGAATTCGTCCAGACCCATAAAGGCCTCGGTATCGATTGCAATAAAGAAATGTCCGAGGTGGTAAGGGACCTTTTTGCCGTCTTTTACACCAGTGAGCATTTTGAGATAATTACCTTGTTGCAAAGCGGCAGAAAGCACTTCGACAACAGTCGCGTAGCCATAACCTTTGTAACCTGCTAAGTCTTCGCCGATACCCCCGAGAGGAGCAAGCGCGGCGTTGCCTGTTGTAAGGTCGACAAGGATTTGGTCGGTATCGGTAAGCGCGGTGCCGTCTCGGCCGATAACCATTCCTTCGGGTGTCTTTTTGCCGATACGGGAATAGTATTCTAATTTACCTCTTTGAGTGATAGAGGTTGCGCAGTCCAAAATAAAGGGGAATTCTTCATCGGTGGGGAATCCGATAGTAAGAGGATTGGTACCCAGCATGTTTTCTACACCAAAGGTGGGCGCGATGGAGGGGCGGGCGTTGGTGCCTGTCATGCCTATCATACCTTCTTTGATTGCCATAGAGGGATAATATCCTGCGATACCGTAGTGGCAGCTGTTGCGTACGGCAACCATACCCATACCGTATTTTTTGGCTTTTTCGATTGCCATTTTCATGGATTTATAACCGATTACTTGCCCCATTCCGTCGTGACCGTCGATGACTGCCGTGGTGGGGGTTTCTTTGATGATTTCGAAATTGGTGACGGGATTCTGAATCCCAATATTGATGCGGTCTATATAAATAGGCTTGAAACGGTTGACACCGTGCGATTCTATCCCTCTTTTGTCGGATTCGATGAGCACATCGGCGCATATCTCGGCATCCTCACGGGGTACGCCGACACCCACAAAAGCATCTGTTACAAAATTTGTTATTGTCTTCCAATCGACTATGTTGTTAGGCATAATTGCTGTCTCCTTGTTAATTTTATAGCGTTTTCATCATATCATAAATAGTAAAATACTGTCAATTATATAGTAAGTTATGCAAAAAATAGCAAAATAACCGCTGTTATCATACATTAATAAAATGACTATAATTTTTTTATAGTGGAAAGTACAAAAATAGTTGCTAAAATGCTTCGTTTATGCTAATATTGTAACGCTGATTTGCCGAAATGGTGGAATGGCAGACGCGACGGACTCAAAATCCGTTGATGGCAACATCGTGTGGGTTCAAGTCCCACTTTCGGCACCA
>JAQVTZ010000177.1 GCA_028699795.1 Clostridia bacterium
TATGTGTATGGATACGAACAATAATCTTTTCTTTGAAAATAAAAAACGGCGCTTATTCTAATAGGCGCCTTTTTTTATGGTTATACTTTTTAAACTCTCATATCCTTATATGTAATTTGTACATTGTAATTTGACTTCATCCTTATATGTAATTTGTACATTGTAATTTGCAATTTGATTTCATACATTATTTTAAAAACGCTATACTAAATAACAAGGAGATTGTTATGCCCGAAATCGTATACGGATATTCGCAAAAATCGAACAAAACTTTTGAAAAACTCGTGGATGACGACCATGTCGTCATCAACCATATCGTTATGCCCAAAGGTGACGGTCTACCAGACCATATTACCAATTCCAATGTTTATCTTCTTATCACCAAAGGCGAACTTACCGTAAAGTTTGAAAACAAAGATGTTCGCGCTTATTCGGCGGGGCAACTGGTGCATATCCCCTTTCGTGTGCAAATGAATATGAGCAACAACGCCGATCTTCCCGCCGAGTTTTTCGTTCTCAAGACTCCTAACCCGAGATATATACAAGAAAAACTATAAAAGATTTATAAATATAGGTACCCAAATATACTAATAATGACGCATCACTTAAAATGCCGATAAGGTATTTTCTGTGATGCTTTTTTACGAAATGGAAACTATGCGGTTTTGGGAAACATATAATGCTATTGAATACAGAAAGGAGTTTTTTTAAAATGTATCATTATTATAACAAAGACCCACGCCGTACATATCACAATGCGCCCTCAAAAGATTTTGGGCCGAACCCTTTTGTTGTGGATATTCACAATGCCACACTATGCAACAATAATTTCCGCACCGCGCTTTGGACGGGAGACTATTTACAACTTACTTTAATGAGTATCCCTGCGGGAGAAAGTATCGGCTTGGAAATGCATGACAATCTCGACCAGTTCCTTCGTATCGAAAAAGGACAAGGGTTGGTACAAATGGGCGACAAAGAAGACAATCTGTACTATAGACAACTTGTTTTCGACGGCTATGCGATCTTTATCCCGGCAGGAACATGGCATAACTTAACGAATATTGGAGATGCGCCCATTAAGTTATACTCGATTTATGCGCCGCCCGAACATCCTTTTGGAACCGTACACGAAACCAAAGCGATCGCGGAAGCCGCAGAACATGAACACTAAGTAAATCACAAATGAGGACGAAGTCAAATTACAAATATGGAAAAATATAATATTGAGCGATAGCGATACCATTGGAGTCCGACTTAAACGGGAGCGAACGCTCGAAAAATATCACAGTGTGATATTTTTAGTGAGCTCGGGGAGGGCTATGCCCGACGCACGGGGCAAATTAGGGTTTAAGTGGATGCCGTTTAACGATTGGTCGGAAAACAAAAATTACAAATAAGGAAAATAAAGAGATAGTAAAAAAGCGCGGGTATTTGTGTTAATACCCCGCGCTTTTTTTGTTCCGTTTATCCTACAAAGTTAATTATACATAAGGGATAATCACGACATCTGCCGCCGTAAAGTCTGTTTCTGATGCGATGGTGTTGTATATTTGCGCTGCTTCTTCCAGCGTTAATTCGCTGTCTTTTACAACAACATTTACATTATTCGTGCTAATTGTCACAACGCAATCCGTGTAACCTGCGGCTTTAATAAGCCCCTCGATAACAAGTTCTGTTTCCATCGCCGTAGTCAAAGCAAGTTTTTGGGATTCCGCCGCGGCAACCGCCTCATCGGAAGACGCTTCGGAAACAATGATTTCGTCTAAGTAAGTGATTTCTTGTTCTCTGGTTGTCACTCGGTCCGATCTGTATGTTTCGAAGAATGTGGGCTGGGTGCCGGCGTCAACCGTATCAATGTTGTCTTGCTTAACATTGAGGAAATAGTTAAGACAGCCGGTTGCTACCAATAGTACGATCATTGCTACCAATACAATGATTTTCTTTTTGTTTGCTTTCATAATACCTCCATATTATATTTACTTTCTGTCATAGATTTGTATCGAATTAGCGTCGATATCCAACAATGTTTGCGAAGCCGCTACCAAGTTTAATCTCACCTTTACATTGTCCGCGCCGTCCGCTACAATAACTACCCCTTTTATAACTGCACCCTCTGTGCGCGCGCCACTTCCGCTTTGCGTCACACCTTTCGAGGTTTCATAAGTAACCATCACACTTACGCGGCCCGCGCCTTCTATTTCGGATAAGATTTCGCCCAGTCGTTGCTCGAGTTCCGATGCGGAGCCGATATCGTTCTCTTTCATGCCGTTCAGTTGGCCCCCGTTATTAGAAGTCACACTAGAGTATATTAGTACGATGATGCAAATTATTACTATTCCGATAATAATTTCTATATTTTTGATGGTCTTGAGTTTTGCCCAACCGTTTTTAAATTTCTCTACCAAAGAATTCATCATTACCCTATTCGATTACAATTTTATTTACGGCACCTTGCCCCAACACGGAAGTAACGGCATCCGTAATGATCGCATTACTATCTATATTCCGATCCGTCCCCGTAAATACCATATGAGAAGTATCGACTTCGATTGATTGGACGGTGATGAGACCGCCTTCGTATTCAATTGCTATCCTTACAATCACTTCATCCAGACCTTTTGCTTTGAGTTTGTTTTGGATAGCAAGTTCGTATGCTTTATACCGATGCAGATAAACTCGTTGCAAATAGGTGTCGTTGGTCAATGTTGTTTGCTCGTATGTGTCCACGCTGTCATCCAACTTGAAATCCTTGTTAATAAGTGCGGGAAGCGGCGAAATAATGACTGCCAAAACCAAAAGCGAAGCAATCCCTTTAATAAACTTTTTGGTTTCGCCCTCTGCCATCATTAAGTCGATTAACGCGGTGGCAAGAACCGCCCCAACAATTCCGCTTATCCACACCGCAACGCCGCTCATCAGCCTACCCCCGCATTGCATGATGTAATGATTAACATAAAAATAATGAATACTAGAAAGAATAGTCCCAAGATGATGCTAATGAGTAACGATAGATTTTTCCCTGTCGTATATAATAGTCCCGATATTTTTTCGTCCGAAACAGGCTCTACGATTCCCGCGACAAGCCGTAAGGAAAGACTGATTACCAAAATTTTTAATATCGGTCCCGTAATTACCGCAATCAACATCATTACACCCGCAAAACCAAACGCGTTTTTAATCAACACCCCCGAGGCAAGCACGATATCGAAGCCGTCGGACAAATATCCGCCCAAAATAGGCACATAACTAGATAGCGCGAACTTTGTCGATCTGATGCTTACATTGTCTATGCTTGCGCCCACGATTCCTTGTACCGAAATCAATACGCCGATAACGGAAAACACTATGCCCAAAATCCAATTGGCGACGGTACGCAAGGTTTTGGTAAGTTTATCCAGCTTCACATTACCGGTAAGATTGCCGATCATGCCAAAAACAATCGTCGAAAAAAATAAAGGCATTACGGCGTATTCGATTGTCTTTATCGCAACGGACGAAACAACCAGCGTTACGGGCTGATAAACGGCCGTACCCGATACGCCTCCTATTGCGGTAATAAGCGTGATAAACACCGGCATGCTGATATCGACTAAAGCAGATATAGACACCAATACTTTTCTTGTGGTTGCAACAGCACTAACAACAATTGCTCCCAAAGTT
>JAQVTZ010000178.1 GCA_028699795.1 Clostridia bacterium
CACTCGCAACCACATACACCAAAAAACTGTAGCGGAACACAATGACGCCGAATACTCTGCGGGCAAGGAACACAATCGGAAGTAAAATCAGTAGCGCAGCAACGGTTTTTACAATCGAATTTCCCCTCTTCAATCGAAACACGGAAATAGATAATGCGGCAAATATTGCAGAAATGGATACCCCTATAAATACCTTTAGATATCCAATATCAATATTAAGTCTTTGTTTTATCACAAGGCACACGAGTGCGTACAGTAAGGAAACCACGACATAGCTTGCGCCCCATCTTTTTAAAAACACCCTTATTTTTTCTTTCATATTTTGCCTCCAAGCAGCACTTTGAGCGCCGGAACATAGTAGCGGGATATCTCTATTTTTTCGCCGTTGGTAAGCATCGCTTCCATTCGTCCGTTTAGCGCGGATTTAAATCCTTCAATTTTGTCGGCATTAAGTATGGTGTATTTATTGACGCGCAAGAACATTGTGCGGGCAAAAATCTCTTCCAACTCGTAAAGACGGTACGAGGTTTCATACACCTCTTTTTCGGTATAACAGAATATTCTGTCGTTCACACATTCGAAGTAGAAAACATCCTGCGAAGGCACGGCATAATTGATGCCGTCTTTGCGGCAAGGTACCATTTTATCAAAAAGACGAAGAGTGGCGGCAATGCGCTTGGCATCGTCGCTCTCTCCGTTGCTTCGGATAATTACTTCCGTGTCGGGAAGATTGGCAATGGTCTCTATTTTAATTTTCATTATTCTTCCGTTGCGGGATTTATTTTTGCATCTAAGATAGTATTGATTTCGGTGGCAATTTCGTAAAGTCTGCCCGCGCTGTTTAGGCGGATGTCCATTTGGGCCGACACGCTTGCAAGATTGTCGAGCGCGGCATCGATGGAAACACGATATAGGCCTCTTGTGTCTTTCAGTTTGACATAAACCTTACCGATCGTCCCTTTTATGGCTTCGCGCAACTCCTTGATTTCGGCAACATAATCTTCTAAAAGTTGCTTTTCTTCTTCGGTAAGAGTCAAGCCTTGCTCGCGAAAACTTTTGACACCCGTTTTAAAAGTCGATATCTCCACTTTTACGGATGCTCTGGACCCGTTCAACTCTGTCTGACGGGTTCGGATATTCGCAAGATAATCCAAAGCCTGTTGGATTTTCTCGGCGTTGTCTAGAATGCCAACTTCCTCGACGGTAGCAGACAGCAAGACAATATCGCTTTCTTCGGATTGGACGAAATTCGTTTGCACATTGGCAGCCGAAAGGTCGCTCTCGTGAGGATCGTCCAGACTGTCGCACACCTCCACCGCCTCTGCGAAGGCTTTTTCCGTTTTGGTGAAGGGGTCACGAAGGTTGCATGCGGACAGTCCGATTGCCATTACGCCGATTAGCGCGATACTTATTGCGATCATAATTGTTTTCTTCATGAGATTACCTCCTGTTGTTTTGCATGGTCTTCGATGCAATTATATGGAGATGCTCCCTTTTCGTCAACACTTCTTGTCCCCACTTGCACATCCGCCGCCCTAAGTTGCGTTCAGCGGGAGTTTATGCATTGGCATCATTGGTCTCTTTTTGTCTTTTTTGTTCGCGGTAAGCAAAATAAATCGGGATATAGGTGAGCACGGCAATCGCGGCAGCAATCACAAACAGCATGCTTGTGGGCGCGTAGCCCGTTACGCCGAATTCGTTTACCACAGGGATGCCCATTTCACGAATAATGGGCGAAGCGATTGTGGTGCCTAGCGCCATCGGAATCAGTACATAGAACAAAAGTCTTATCCCCTCGAACGCGCCGCGCTTGTCCTCGGGGTAGAGATTTTTGACCCAAATCATCAGCGACTGATACACACACATATAGCCGCCGCCTACTAAAATAATGCCCGCAAACAGCGCAACGATATGCGAACTCTGCAAAACCATTAGCCCGATAATATTGATGGCAACCGCCACGCACAACACGGGCGTGAACTTGCCGTGATTGATAAATCTGCCCGCGATAAAAGTAAGAGGTATCGCTATCACAAGACCGACGCCCATAATAATGCCGGCCATACCCTCTTCATACCCGAGCGTGAAGATAAAGTAATTGAGGATATACGAAAAGTAAACATTAAAGCTGATAAAGAACACCGAAAAGATAAAGAATACCCACATCAGCAATCTATCTTTGAACGCTATTTTGAAATTGAACGCCGATAAAAATTGGTGTCCGAATCCTTTGGGATCGATATTGGGACGGAGCGTTGGCGATTCCTTTACGGCAAACAGACCGTATACACCTACCGCCGCAATAAATACACCCATGATAATGAAAAATCCGAAATAGTCGACTGATTCTATAATAAACCCCGACACAACCGTTCCCACAATGGTGGCAATCACGGGCTGAACGGCAATGACCGCGCCCAAACCGCCCCTGTTTTTTTCGTTGGAAATGTCCGTCGTCCAAGGGTTAAAGCCCGCATCATTGCCAAAGGAGCCAAAGAAGCTCATAATCGCATCCGCCGCAACCACGGCGACGGCAAGGGCGATAAAGTTGTTTTTGGGCAAAAACTCGGTGGACCCGAATGTAATCGTGAACGCGCCCCATAAGATATATCCGATTGCGATAAAGGGGCGGCGTTTGCCGAGACGGTCGCTCAGCGTGCCGCTAAAAAAGGTGGACAGGGTCGTAACCAGCGCGCTAACCGCCACCATCCAATTGATAATTACGGGGTCAGGCGCGATTTTGGCATAAACAAAGGTATTGAACCATTGATTTTCTACATTCCAGCAAAGCTGTCCCGCAAGCCCCACAACCCAGATAATCACCCAGTTACGCAAGCCAATCTTATTACGAACGGTATTTTTGTCTGTCATTGTCTTTTCTCCAAAAATTTATATCATAATAATAGTATCTGCACCGTGTTTTGTCAATACACACCTTCTGCATTGACAGTATATTTGCGGTATGGTAAAATAATCCAAAATAGTATTTGCGGGAGGGCCGTTATGCTGGATAGCTTCAAGATAGGTCATTATACGGACGAAACAGACGGCACAGGCGCGACCGTCATTCTTTGCGAAAAAGGGGCAACGGGCGGCGTATGCGTACGAGGCGCGGCGCCCGCTACCAGAGAAACCGAGCTTCTCCGCGACGGCAAAATCGTACAGTCGATTCATGCGGTCGTCCTTTCGGGCGGCAGCGCGTTTGGATTGGAATGTGCTTCGGGCGTCATGGATTACCTGTACGAAAACGGGTTCGGCTACAATGCAGGAAAATACAGAGTACCGATTGTTGCGGGGGCATCTCTTTACGACCTCGAATACAAAAATTTTGCTTATCCCCACAAAAAGGACGGTTACGAAGCCGCAAAAAACGCGCAAACGGATAACTTCTCCGCAGGCAACATCGGCGCCGGAACGGGCGCCACGGTAAGCAAGCTGGCAGGCATGGCTTCTGCGCGCAAAGCGGGACTCGGCGTACAAACCTACCGTTTAAATAATATTGAAATCGCCGTGATTGTCGCCGTCAACGCGCTAGGCGACATCGTCAAGGATGGCAAAATCATATTGGGCGCCCAAACCGAAGACGGAAATTATCTGGACAGTTTGCGCGTGTTTGCCGCGGGTAGTTTAGAACTAAAAAATCAAAACACGACCATCGGCTGG
>JAQVTZ010000179.1 GCA_028699795.1 Clostridia bacterium
AACACTTCGCTTTCGGGGGATATCCCCCGTCGCAAAAACCCCCTTATCTAAAAAATTCTTTAGCAATAATTCACAAAAGTGTGTCCATTTGCTTGACTATAGTCCAAAGTTAACTTATTTGTTCGGCTAACTTTTCCCTATTATGATCAAATTCATCATAACACATAATATTTGCAAAATCAATAGTCATTTTTGCCAGGAATCTACCATAAACAGGAATCTGAAAGTATTTTATATGCACATTTTTCAAAAAAAAGTCCGCGAACTTCGCGGACATTTTCAAAAAGTTTTTTGGGAAGAAGAAAGCGTTATTGTCTTGCCAAAGTGGTGTTATCCACTGTTCTGCTTTTGAGTTCGCGTACGGGATGCGGACCGTCTTCAAAGCGGTAGTCTTTGCCGTTCTTTTTGATATAGTTATCTATTGTTTTATGGCTTGCCACATCCTCCAATTTGGTGTTTACCTGTTTTTGGAAGTCAAAGAACTCCGCATCCTTGGGCAATTGCGATACCTCTTTGTAGTCTTCGCGGTAGCCTGTCAGCTTGACGGTATTGAGCACATTGCGCACATAATCCTTATTGGATTTCAGCACGAGAAGCTGCGGGAATTCCCCCACGGGGATTACTTGACTCCAATGCTTCTTTTCGTATTTTTCGAGAAGGTTCGCAACCAAATGCAAGTGTCCAACTTCCTTTTCAAAATGCTGTTCGTATACCTTTCTTAACATTTTGTCGGGTTCGTTCATCATACAGGAATAATAAAGATAGCACTCGGTATACTCGTGTTCGAGCCAAGATTCCAGCCAAGTGCAAGTGGTATCCATCAGTCCGCCGTAGGTCGTGACATGCTGTTCTTCAATCATACCGATTTCTTGGTACAGTTTGCGGCCGATGTCCGTTGTGTACAGATTGCATACATTCATATAATAGTTCATGGTTTGCTGTTCGGCGGCGGTGATAATGCCGACATTTAACTTTGTTATAGGGTCGCTTACCTTGTAATTGGTAAAGCGTTTGACATCGTCGTAAGGGTGACGGTGCTCCGATATCGTGGGACGGCCGGGCATAATTTCGGTATAGTTGCCCACAAGCTTTTCCGCCAGTACGCCGTACTCCATTTCCAATAGGTCGGCATAGCGGTAAAGGTGGTCGAAGTCTTCCAAAAGCGCAAAATCCAATGCTTGCTTTACATACATATCTTTTTCGCGTTGGGCAAGCTCTGATGTAAGATCTACTGCCAATTGCTCATATCCGATAGTATGTTCCAATATGCTCTCGTTAAGAGGCTTGAGGCAGGCAATCCGTTTTTGCTGTTGCTGTTCGGTACGGCGCACAAGTGCGATTTCGCGGCGAATATCGTTGTTGGTTTCGTGGCGGAAAAATTGGTGCAAAAACCACACCTGTTCAAATTCGGCGCCGTTTATCAAAATCACACGGATCTTGGAATACGGATCGGTAGCGTTTTTATCATAAGATTCTGGATAGATTGTTTTCCAATCCATAAACTTATGCGGGCTTAAGGGTTTTTGTTCAAATGGGTTCATAAGGTATCTCCTTTTATATAATAAGAAGTATTTGCAAAAAAGATATTTTTATCATATTTATCAAGATTTATTGACATAAATATTTTAGAAGCGTATCATTACATATAGATAATTATCTATGTGAGGCGATATGAGCGAAGAGGTTTACTTAGCAACTTTTAAAGCATTAAGCGACCCCGTTAGAGTCCGTATCTTTGATATGTTAAAGTCGGGCAAGCGTTGCGCCTGCAAAATCTTGGAAGAGTTTGCGATAACGCAACCAACTTTAAGTTATCATATGAAGCTTCTTACAGACTGCCAACTGGTGATTGCTGAAAAATGCGGAAAGTGGACTCATTATTCCATCAATTGGGAAACGACAAAAGCAGTTACAAAATTCTTTCTAGAAATATAATAATATCGGGTACCGTCATGAAAATAAACAAATTAAAACACAAAAATACTATTATCCTTACCGTCATTTTTTTATTGGTGGCGATAGGGCTCGCGGTTGCAGGTATCGTAGGCGGATGGCAGGCAATTAAAGCCGTTTTTGGCTTCATTTCAGACCAACTATTGGGTATGAAGTGGCTTAACAGCTTGATAGGCGCGGCGTTTTCTTCGATGTTGGGACAAGCCTTTATGGATACGGTCTGGGGCGAAGCCGTACAATTTTTTGTGTACGATACAGTTAAAATTATCTTTTTGCTATGCCTTCTTATTTTTATCATATCCTATATACAAAGTTACTTTCCGCCCGAAAGAACCAAAAAGATTCTCGGTAAATATAAAGGGATAGGCGCCAACGCGATGGGCGCGCTGTTAGGTACCGTCACGCCTTTTTGCAGTTGCTCTTCTATTCCGCTATTTATGGGTTTTACAAGCGCGGGGATATCGAGCGGGGTTACTTTCAGTTTTTTGATATCCAGTCCGCTTGTGGATTTGGGCGCGTTTATTCTGCTTGCGAGTGTATTTGGTTTTCCTATCGCGATTGCTTATGTTGTGGTGGGGCTTATCCTTGCAATGATAGGCGGTACCATCATAGAAAAAAGCGGAGTAGGCAAGCATGTAAGGGGTTTTGTGACAGCAGGGGCGGCAGCCGATGTCAATATTGCGCAAATGACACGAAAAGACCGGTTGCTTTACGCCAAAGAGCGGATGCTCGCTACTTTAAAAAAGGTATGGCCGTATATTCTCATCGGTGTGGGAATCGGCGCGGCAATACACAATTTTATACCGGAGAATTGGGTACAAACCGTGTTGGGACAAGATAAATGGTATTCGGTTTTTGTTGCGACCTTCGTTGGCGTACCGATGTACGCGGACATTTTCGGCACTATTCCCGTAGCCGAAGCCTTGTTTGCCAAGGGTGTCGGCGTTGGCACAATCCTTTCGTTTATGATGAGCGTAACCGCATTAAGTCTCCCAAGTATGATTATGCTCTCCAAAGCAATCAAGCCCAAATTGCTTTTTTCTTTTATCGCAATTGTGGTAACGGGAATCATCATTATCGGCTTTATTTTTAATGCAATGAATTTTTTATTTATATAAAAGGAGTATTTCTATGAAAATTATAGTTTACGGTACAGGTTGCAAAAAGTGTAAATCACTTTACGAAAGCGTGTTAAAAACGGTGAAGAATAACGCGATAAACGCCGAGGTCGTTTACGAAACGAATTTGAGGACCATTATCGAAAAAGGTATCATGCAAATGCCCGCTCTCGAGGTAGACGGACAAATAAAAAGCGCAGGCAGAGTCTTAAAAGAAAAGGATTTACTTCTTTTATTATCGTGACAAATTTTTGTAGAAATCTCATGCTCTGTTTACATAAAATAGTATTTGATATATAATATAGATAATAAGCGGAGGTTTTGTCATGGACAATCTGATAGCCGAGGGCAAAAGCATTATCGAAGATGTCAATGCGGTCAATTATGAAGAGACGGTAGACAGGGCAAACGAATGGCTCAAACAAATCGAAACCGTCATCGAAGAGAAAGAATTGATAGACGAAATATACGAAATCGCCGCGCGCGTTTTCAAGCCGAAATTTATAAACGACAATCCTTTTTTTTCAACACCCGTTTTAATTAAAATGGAAGAGAAAGTTGCCTATTTTCAAGAGAAAGTGC
>JAQVTZ010000180.1 GCA_028699795.1 Clostridia bacterium
CGATATTTTCGGAATGGTATTTAGAAATAGTGATACTCTAAATATTGGAGACAACTGAAAAAATGAACGAGAATAAACCGAAGAAAATAGCGTCCGCCGCGCCGAAATTCGAAAAACAGATAGAAGAAATATTGGGGAAAAGCTTCGATGTTGTCATCTACAGGTTTAAGACAACGCAAGATGAAGCGGTGATTGTGCATATCGACGGCATGGCCAGTAAAGACCTTATCGACAGGGATATTATTAAGCCATTAAAAAGAAAAGATTTTGACGGCGATATCAATCTTACCCTTAATGTACCGTTCGAATCGGAAACCTCTTTTGAAAAAGTTATCCAAGCTATTCTGGACGGTAATGCGATTGTATATTACGCCAAAGCCGTTTATGTGGCGGATTTAAAACAGTTCGACAAAAGAAGTGTCGAAATGCCGCAAGGGGAAGAGGTCAACAGAGGGCCGAAAGAAGGCTTTACCGAAAGCATCCTTACCAATATGTCAATGCTACGCAGAAAGCTGAAAACAACCAATTTGATTTATGAAAAACTCGTTTTGGGCAAACAAAGCAGTACCATAATTGCCATTGCATATTTGGATAATATCGTAAACAGAGGCGTGTTGGATAAGGTCAGAGAGAAGCTGCAAAAAATAGATACGGACGCAATATTAGAGTCTGGTTATTTGGAGCAATATATTGAGGAGCACCCTCTTTGTATTATCTCTGGTATCGGGTTGACGCAAAAACCCGATGTTGTTGCCGCAAAAATTATAGAAGGCAGAGTGGCGATCCTGTGCGACGGTACGCCGCATACTTTATTAATACCAGAGCTATTTTTAGAAAATGTGCATACAGCTGAGGAATTTTACGATAGGACAATTAAAGCAAATATTACGAGATTTTTAAAGATGTTGGCATTAACATTAAATGTGTTACTTCCGGGTGTTTCGGTTGCCATCTTAACTTACCATCAAGAAATGGTTCCTTTTACTTTTTTGATAAGCTTTATACAGGCGACGCAGGGTACGCCGCTTACGGAAGCAGCGGAACTGTTCTTTCTTGCCATTATGTTCGAGCTCTTAAAAGAAGCGGGGCTACGGACCCCCAAGGTGATTGGCGCATCCATTACGATTGTAGGCGGTTTGATTTTAGGGGAAACCGCGGTGAGCGCGGGTATTGTGGGCGCGCCCAGTGTTATCATTATCGCAATATCATCGGTTACAAGCCTTGCGGTAACCAATTTAAGCGAATTCAACACGGTATACAGATTTCTATTTTTAATGCTGGGTTCTATTATGGGGATTATCGGAATCGCGGTGGGATTCATCATTATGTTGACACAACTGATTTCTACAGAAAGTTTCGGTATTCCCATATTGGCATCGTTCAGCAAAGAAGAGTTAAAAGACAGTGTAATAAGGTTTCCGCTTAAAAGCATGAAATACCGTCCCGAGTCGATTGCCAAAAACAATATTGTACGCAACAATTTTACCCAAGATGGAAAGGGGAACTGATATGAAAGCGAAACATTGGACGGCTTTGGCAATCATTATTATGACTTTAATTACTTTAGGGGGAAACTGGAACCGAAAAGAGCCCAAAGATTTAGCAATCGGCACGGCGTTTCTATATGATAAAAACGACGAAGGACTTTATGAAATCACCGTTGAATTTTTGGATTTACCCCAGAGCGGCGGTCAAAACCCGTCCGGAGGCGGCGGTCAACCCGGCTTAATAAAGACATTTAGCGGACTCACCGTAGGCGAAACGATAAGAGATATCTCGGTAACAGTGGAAAAAACTCTATATGGGTCACAAAACAGGGTGCGGTTTATATCCGAAAAATACGCAATGGAAGACGGTATAGAGAATGTAACGGATTTTTTTCTTCGGGACCATATTGCAGACGAACGACCTTATTTGGTTGTTGTGAAAAACCAAGACCCGAAAAAGATTTTCGAAGCAAGCAGAGGCATGTGCGAAAGGCTTGGTGATTATGTGTTTGAAATCGCAAGTTCGCGCCAAACAAAAAAAACTTCAACTTATTTTGTGGAAACATTGACATTTGTAAGAGATTATTATGAAGAGGGGAAACAGCCTGTTATTACCGTAATTGAAGCTGTACCGGACGATGCCGCAATCAAACAGCCCGGCGAACAAAATGAGCCCGCGAAGGATAAATTGATATTCGAAGGGTTGGGCGTGATGAAAGATGACAAGCTCGTCGGTTATTTGGATAAGACAGAGACCAGAACTTATCTTATGATAGCGGATACCATAAAAACGGCTACGGTAAGTGTACCGATTGATGAGAATTATATTGCCGCCAAAGTATTGAAAATAAGTCCCGATATCAAGACTTCGATGAAAGACGGCAAAGTGAAGATACAAATTGATTACAACATGAAGCTTATGTTGAAAGAAAACCATACAGACTTCGATATTACAGATCCGGAAAGCGTAGAGAGGGCGGAGCAAGCGGTGAATTCGTTTTTTGAAGACGAAACAAAGAGAAGCATCGCGAGAGTGCAACAAGAATATAAAAGTGATATTTTTGGATTCGGCAGATATTTTCATAAGCAAAACAGCTCTTTGTGGAAAGAAATCAAGTCTCAATGGGACGATGTTTATTTCCCCAACGCCGAAATCGTTGTAACAATGGAATCTGATATCGCATATGAGGGAGAAATAAGAGAGAGATTCGGGGAGATTGTCAAAAATGGATAGAAGGCCGAGTATATCCGCATTTCAACTTGGATTGCTTGCGGCAGGCAGCGCCATTATGTTCCCTTACACCTTTTTGCCTATTTTAAGAACAGGCCCTGCCAACCAAGATGTATGGATTGTGTTGTTGCTTGCTATGGTGTTTGTCATAATTTTGAATATCCCTATGTTGATATTGGTAAATAAATTTAAGAATTTTGATTTAGTAGAAATTAACGAGACCATTGTCGGGAAACCTGTAGGAAAAATTACCGCCATGTTTTTTGTGTTATATCCCGTTTTCTGTTTTTTTGCTTGTATGCAGTTTACGGTGTTATATGTGCGGACATTTCTTTTGGCAGATACTCCCGAATGGGTTATATTACTTTTTATCTTGATACCCGTCACCTATGCGGCATATAAGGGCGCAGGAACCATTGCGAGGCTTGCCTCTTTTGTGATACCAATAATTATGCTTACAATCTTGCTGTTCTTTGTGGTGGGTATTAAAAATATGGATTTGGAATTCATTATGCCTATTATGAAAGATTCGACTTTTTTACAAATTGCCGAAGGCGCATTCTTTACCGCGGCAAGATTTTCGGAAATTCTCATTATTGTCGTGTTCTCTATTTATCTTAGAAAAGGTCATAAAGTCAATTCGGCATATTTCATAGGATTGCTTGTATTCGGTATCTCATTTTTTATTCTCACGATAGCAACGCTGTTGGTACTGGGTCCGGGATTGGCGAAGCTGTCACTCAATCCTTTCTTAATATACACCAGACAGGTAGGAGGACAGGACTTTTTGCAAAGAGTCCAGATATTCAACTTCGTCGCCTGGTTTACGGGTACGCTTATCAAACTAACTATTTTTAATTATATTGCCACCTTTCTTTTTTCCAAAATCATCGGCAAAAAAACATATAAA
>JAQVTZ010000181.1 GCA_028699795.1 Clostridia bacterium
GTATGCCCGACAAACTGCAAAGCTCGAAGATAATGGGCATAAGCAATACGGCTTTTGCCGAACCGCTAGGGATAAACATATTAAATACGATGATAATAAGATAAATGATTAAACTGCCAACGACAGGGTTTTGGTTGGTGAGGAGCGGCAAAATTTTGAATAGAATGGTATCCATGATATCGCCTTTGGCGATAATGTAGCGCACACCACCCGCAATCATAATCATAACGACGGCAGGCAAAAGAGTCAGCATCCCTTTGCCGACCAATTTAAGAAGCTGTTTGCCGCGAATACCGCAAATGATAGAGGCGCCGAAACCGCCGACGACATATGCAACTAGAGTGATATAAATGATATAGTCTGACAGGGGGTGCCAAAAGATGGATACGATTGCGGCTACAACAATCAGCCCTAGCCAAGACGCGAACCATTTGAGCGCAAGCCCTTTGGTTTTTTCGGGTTTGAAATCGTCGATTTCGAAAGAAAAGTCTTTTTTTCGCTCTAAATCCGCCCAATATACGCGGGATTTTTGGGGATTTCGGTCGATTTTTTTGGCATACGGAATAAGAAATGCCATCAAGATACCGTACACCAAAACAAAGGAAATCAGCCGTACTTCGATGCCCGAAAACATCGGGATACCGCCTATCGTTTGGGCGATACCCACGGTAAACGGATTCATGAGACCTGCGGCAAACCCGAAGCAACTGCCAAGTACCGAAATCCCGAGACCCACAAACGCATCCCAGCCCATCGCATAAGACAGCATGATGATAATAGGGACTAAAGGGATAAGCTCTTCGAACATCCCCACCGCGCTGCCCAAAAACATAAAGGCAAAGGTCAATATTGCCAAAAGGTAATACTTTTTGCTTCGGAATTTATGTGATATCGCCTTGACCATATATACCAAAATTCCGCTTTTTTCGAGAGCCATAAAGACGGCGCCGATAATAAGCAATAACAGCATGATACTATATAATACCAATGCGCCTTCTTCTGCGGGATTGAGTACCATAAACGGCGAAAGCAGAAACTGCCACCAAGTTATCCCTTCTAGTGTGGGGTCTTCGTGGTAAGTCCCCGGCACGATAGAGCCTTCCTCCGTACGGTCATATGCGCCTCGGGGCAATACGAATGTGAGCACATACGAGCTAATCACCAATACGAGAATGACGACTACGGCGATAATAATCGCTTTTTTGTTGATTTTCAAAATTTGAGGGTTCTCTTTTTCTGCCAAAATAGTTCTTCCTTAAAATAAATTATTATAATTATATAATCAATAGTTTCAAATAGCAAGATATATTAGAAATTTTCAATATACCGTTTTTGATTTTGTTGCAGAATTGCTTTTTTACTGTCTTGTGTGCTACAATATACCAAATAAATCCATAGCAAAATGAAATAAGGAGTGGTGTATTTATGAATACTGTTTTTAAAGCATATTGCCGCGCTTATCAGGCGGCATTTAGAATCGTAATGCCTTTGTTGCCGTGGCGCAAACCCGAGCTGATCGAAGGCGAAAACAGCATCCTCAAACTGCCGTCATTTATTAAAGAAAAAAATATTGATAAGGTTTTGATTGTAACGGATAAGGGCTTGTCCGCCTTGGGTCTGTTGGACGGGTTGAAAGAAGAACTTACAAAAGCGGGCGTAAGCTATGCCTATTATGATAAGACCGTACCGAATCCTACGATAGACAATATCGAAGAAGCCTTACAAATGTACCATGCAGAAGGGTGCCAAGGGATTATCGCGTTTGGAGGCGGTTCACCTATGGATTGCGCCAAAGGCGTGGGCGCAAGAGTGGCAAGACCCAATAAGCCCATTTCCAAAATGAAAGGCAACTTAAAAGTGCTAAAAAAGCTGCCGCCGTTGTTTGCGGTGCCTACGACAGCAGGCACGGGGAGCGAAGCGACACTTGCCGCGGTAATATCTAACAGCGAAACACACGAGAAGTATCCCATCAATGATACCTCGCTCATCCCGCATTACGCCGTGTTAGACCCTGTACTAACTAAAGGGCTCCCGAAGCACATTACCTCTACCACAGGGATAGACGCCCTTACCCATGCCGTTGAGGCTTACATAGGCAAAAGCAATACTGCCGAAACAGAAAAGATGGCGAAGGATGCCGTAAAGCTTATTTTTGGGAACCTAAAAGAGGCTTATGACAACGGTGACAATTTGGAGGCGCGCAAAAATATGCAGCTTGCGGCTTTTTATGCGGGGATCGCGTTTACGCGCGCCTATGTAGGGTATGTGCACGCGGTCGCGCATACTTTGGGCGGTATGTACAGCGTCCCGCACGGGCTTGCCAATTCTGTTATCTTGCCCTATGTGTTGGAATACTACGGTGAAGCGGCGCACAAACGGCTTGCAGAGCTTGCGGACCTTGTCGGAATCACTTCGGATGGCGACACCGATGCCGCCAAAGCGGATAAGTTCATTAAAGCGATAAAAGACATGAACGAATCCATGCAAATCCCCAATAAAATCAAAGGGATTAAGGATGAAGATATCCCCATAATGGTAAAAAGAGCGCTCAAAGAGGCGAACCCGTTGTACCCCGTGCCGAAATTCATGGGCGCAGAAGAAATAACCGAAATCTTTCGGATCATTAAGGAATAAATGGACGAAACCTTTTCACGCACGATTCAACTGATAGGAGAGACCGCGTTTGCCAAACTTCGCAAAGCTACCGTTGCGGTGTTCGGGGTAGGCGGTGTCGGCTCTTACACGGTAGAGGCGCTTGCCCGCAGCGGGGTGGGGCGCCTTGTTCTTATCGACGGAGACACCGTTGCCGAAAGCAACATTAACCGCCAGCTTATCGCGTTACATTCTACCGTAGGAAAACCTAAGGTGGAGGTATGCCGCGCGCGCATCGCCGATATCGACCCTTTTATCAAAGTCGAAACGCATTTTTGCTTTTTTGATGCCGCAAACACCGACAGTTTTGATTTTTGCGCTTATGATTATGTGGTGGATGCCGTAGACAGAATAACTTCCAAACTTATTATTATTGAGAAATGCCGCGCCGCGGGTGTCGCTGTGATTTCGGCTATGGGCGCGGGCAATAAATTGGATGCGACGGGGTTCCGCGTTGCCGACATCTTCGAGACATCGGTTTGCCCTTTGGCAAAGGTAATGCGGAGGGAGTTGCGCGCAAGAGGGATAGACCGTCTAAAGGTCGTCTATTCGCAAGAAGAGCCGCATGTCGTATTTATGGGAAGCGGCGCAAAGCAAGCGCCCGCAAGTATCGCTTTTGTGCCGTCGGTCGCGGGACTTACGATAGCCGGCGAAGTAATAAAGGACCTTATTATATGAATACTCAAAAAAGAAAAGCCGTGTTGGTAAATGTCACTTTCGACAGGGATGCCGAAAAGGTTTTGGAAGAGTTAGAGCAGCTTGCGGATACCGCGGACTATGAAACCGTGGCGTATCTTACGCAACACAGAAAGATTCCCGACAAAACCTATTATATCGGGAAGGGCAAGTTGGAAGAGTTGAAAACTCTGGGAGAGGCGTCAGGGGCGGAGATTGTTATTTTCGATAACGATTTATCGGGAAGCCAATTTAACAATCT
>JAQVTZ010000182.1 GCA_028699795.1 Clostridia bacterium
TGAATTTTTCGTCCAGATACGGTGATTTTCCGAAGAGGCGTATCGGGATACGAATTGAGGGAAAAGACGGATATGGGCGAAAAAGGCACAAAAACAGCCGAATATTTTTTTGGCTAATTTACGCACATAGTATTTCACTTTTCTTAATTGTATTTATGAAGTATTCCCTTAAATAGAGGTGCCCAATTTGTACTTTAATATATATATCCGTGCTTGGGCGGCATGGGGTTGTACACCCTTTGTATTTCTACACTGCCAATGCCGTTTTTGAACCCCGTAAACACTCCTTTTATCAACACCGCCTCCATTTTTAGATTGACGGCGTAAACCGAAGCTTTTGCTCCCTTTTTAAGGTTGGAAAGCTCTTTTTTGTAAGGCGCAGCGGTAAAAACAATACGGCTTGCGCACACCGATTGCCCTTGAATAATCGGTACGATTTCGGGGTATCCGTCTTGCCCTTCGTAGGCAAGAAACATCAGCGTATCCGCTTTGGTAGTTAGACTTTTTGCCCACGGTTTTAGAATGTTTTTTTGTTTACACTTAACAAACGGTTTTGCCGCCAAAACTTTTAAGGTATTGAAAATGATGCCGCCCATATCTAACGCGCGCTTATCGGAAATTTCGACGAGGTCGGCATAATGCACTTTATTGATTCCGAAATAGCTGTTGTAACGGTAGAGCGGCATGCTGTTGAATAGGTCGAAATCTTCTCCTGCAATGCTAATTTCGTCCCGAAACTTCATTTTGCCAGACCAAAACTCTTTTTTGAGATTCATGATGATAAATCCCGATTCAGGATACTGATGAAAGTATTCTTTGCTGAGGCCCACGATAAACTCTCCGCACATCATGCGGTCTTCGCCCTTTGCCATCAGCGTGGAAATTAGAGAGATATGCATCTCTCCTTCGGAATCTTTGGTTGCTATAAGAGCAATTTTATAAGGATTGGCAAAATCCTTGGCATGTTCGGGATGAATCTTTTCCATTGAAAAACACTCCTTATTGTACATTGCCCGTCCATATTACATGGAGAGCGCCTTCGGCTTTGGCGACTGCCACCAGCCTGTCCAATTTTTGTTTTGTTAACAAACCTTCGTTTTTAAATTCCCAATCGGCAGAAAGCCTTTCATATTTGTCACGACAAAGATTGTTGAAGGCGCAAAGCTCCCATTTGTCCGCTCTGTTGTTTAAAAACCTTGCGATTTGCCCTATGTTTTCTTCGCTGTCTGTCGCATTAGGTATGATGGGGGTCCTTACCCATATTTCTGCGCCGCTGTCTTGCACTCTTTTGCATAAGTAATCGAAGTTTTGAAGAATAACGGTATTATCTTGCCTTGTCCAGAATCTGTGGTTTTGGCCGTCCATTATTTTGATATCGTATAAAAATAAATCCGTATACGGTATCACTTTGTCGAAGTCTGCGCGCGAACAGAATCCGCAAGTATCCACCGCGGTATGCACCCCGCTTTCGTGAAACATTTTTAAGAGCTCCGCTGCCTCGGCAGATTGAGCTAATGCTTCTCCGCCTGAAAGGGTTATTCCGCCGTTTTCGCCCCAGTAAGCCTTGTCTCTAATCAATTCATCAAACAGGTCTTTTACCGTTCTGTCTTTTCCTTTCGACTCTAAAGCACCCGCGGGACACTCGTCTACGCAAACCGTACAGGTGGAACATTTTGTATGATTTATGGTAATTCTATCTCTATCTGCGGCGATTGCGTTTTCGGGACAAACCTTGACGCAGGTCAGACAGCCGATACAGCGTATCCCATACCACTCGATATGGGTACCGTATTCTATACTTTCGGGATTATGACACCATTTACACTTAAGCGGACAACCTTTGAGAAACAGCGTGGTACGCAACCCCGCGCCGTCTTCGGTAGACATCCTTTGTATGTTTAGTATTTTCATAGACAGTTATGACTTTCACGCGCGATAATTTCGTCTTGGAGTTCTTTGCCGATGGAAGTAAAGTATGCGTTGTAACCGGTAATCCGTACCAAAAGATGCCTATAGTCTTGAGGATTTCGCTGGGCATCCTTCAGTACCTCGGGGTTTAAGATATTGATTTGTAATGCCGTGCCACCGTTGGCAATATAACCTTTTAAGAAAGAAGCAAATTTTTCTTTATGGTTTGCGTCTCTCACCATCGCCGTATTAAATGTTATCGTATGACTTGCACCGTTGGGCAAAAAATTGACATACTCGCCGCCATCCGTCTTGCCGCCTAAGGCAGTCCCTACGCTGTTGCTGTTGCTCGTGGGGCCATTGATGTCCGCGCCGTTGGAAGGACAGATCGCATTGGAAAGGAATTGTCCTTCTTTTCGGCCATTCGCGCTTGCCTTAAGGATAAACCCAGAACCAATCCAATAATTCCAGCTTAGCATACCGGGGCGAAACCTTCTGCCTGTCGATTTTGTCTTATACTTCCAAACTTCATCTGACCAAGTCTTCATAACTTTTTGCGCAAGTGCGTCCACTTCGGGGTTGTCTCTGCCGTATTTGGGGGCTTTATACAAGGCCTTTGCTTTTAAAATGTCATAGCCTTCCCAATTCGCTTTGAGAGCCTTTACCAATTCTTCTAAAGTACATTCTTTTTTGTCGTAAACAAGGTACTTCACCGCAAGCAAAGAGTCTACCGTCGAGGCGAAAGTAACGCCTTCCATTGTTGTAAAATTGAGTTGCGCTCCACCTCGAGTAACATCCAATGCTTTTTCTCTGCACCCGTTTACCAGTACTGAAAGATAGGGGGTTGGATGATAAGTTGCCCTGATGCTCTCGGACATTTCGTAATTGTCTACCATTTTTTTGACGACAAAAGCGCTCTGTTTATGATACGCTTCCCAAAACTTTTCGAAGGTATCTAATTGAGACAATTCGCCCGTTCTGGGGCCCTCTTGTTTGATTTTGGACCATTTGCCTGTCATGGGGTCTTGATAAGGCAGCATATCGCAGCCGTTGCCGTATACAAGTTCCATCGCTTTCAGTAAATTCATATTGTTGTCTACGGTGCCCGAGCGGTCATTGCCTGCCATCGTGTTTTCCATACAGCCTACGGGAGCGTAATCGTTGATGGTGTCTTTGTTAATATATTTGTCTGCGCCGTCATACTTGGCTTCCTCTATCAGTCCCGCTACCGAGCGTTCGTCGAAGTTCAGCAAAAATGGCGCGCCTTGATTGTGAGATACCATATCGACAACTTTATCTATTAGTTTTTGCGGCGAATTTTTATGCAGTCTTACATTGGGTTTGGGCTCTAATATGGGACTCATGTCGTCTATGACATCTAATAAAAGGTAGGTAAGTTCGTTGGTCGCATCGTTTCCGTCCGCGTCCAACCCCGACAGGCAAAACAGCTGTCCGAACCCCGCGGTAATGCCTTGGTTGGCGCCCACTCTGATTTGCGCGTCATACGCCGTATTGCAATGCACCCAAAAGCATCCGAGGAGTTCTTTCATGAATTCCTCGCTCATGCCTTCTTCGATTGACTTCTTATAATAAGGATATAAATATTGGTCCAACCTTCCGAACGATACGCCGGGACCCGGATACTTTTCGTCCGACATAATAAGCATATGCGTCATCC
>JAQVTZ010000183.1 GCA_028699795.1 Clostridia bacterium
AAATCTTTTCGGTTGCTTTCTATCTGCCCATCGTCGCAGGCAACGCTATTGCCTTCTTCCTCGGTCAGCCGCAAATCACCTCGAAAATCTTTCGCTTAAATTCTCAAAGATTTATGAAGTGTTTCCTCAATATTATCTTGGAAATATCTTTTTTTTAAGAAAAGAAAGAAAAGGCCGAAATACGGGAATCTAAATAGCATCTTGTCGTTTTTTGACAAAATTCCGCCGTATTTTGCGCCTTTTCTCTTGGTGTATTTTACGATTGATTTTTATGTGGGAGTAGCCGTACCCCCTCCGCAAGTAAATTAGTGCATGTGTGAGTGGCAAACCGTCCCCGAAGAAACCAGCTTGCCGCGAAGGTAGCTCTCGACAGCCTGCCGCGCCTCGCCCGAAGCGCCCGTGACAACTTGCACCCCGAGTTCGTTAAAAATGTCTATTGCGCCGCCGCCCATGCCGCCCGAAAGAATAACTTCGGCGCCTTGCGCCTTAAGAAATTTAGGCAAAAAGCCCGGTCTGTGCCCGGGATTGGGAAGAGATACGGCGCTTTTTATGGTGTCGCCCTCGGTGTCGAACAGCATAAAGCTTTCGCAATGGCCAAAATGTTCTGTAACGCTTGCGCCTTCGCATGCAACTGCAATTATCATATGGTAGCCTCCTATATATTTATCGAATCGCCTGCGGCGATATAGTTTATTTTGTCACCCAAACGTTGTTTCAGTCTTGCATAAGGCTCTAACCCTGTGCAATGACAGGTATAATAAGCAGTATTATAACTGCCGAGTGTATCTGCAAGCCCGTCTATGACGGCATCTCTTTCGCAAAAACCGCTCGCAGGATGCGCCAAATGGAAACCTCCAATAACCACATCGGGCGGGCATCCCTTTTTATCTATGAATCCTCTTATAATATTGGTGATGCCGTTGTGCGCGCAACCTGCAACAAGCACTTTGACGCCGTTTTCTTCTACGATCAAATTTTGCTCGTGCGCAAACCCGTCTTGCCTGTAACCGTCTGCGGTCTTTTCTTTGAGGTTTGCGTTGGTCGAAAACAGCGCATCCTTTCTTGACTGTAACGAAAACAGCGTCCATCCGCGTCCAAGTTCCGTTACGCCGTCCGTAAGAACAACACGCGGATGACTCTTCAGCGTTTTGTCGATCCCGATATAACGGATCGTATCGCCATGAACGGAATAAAATTCACCAAATGCGTTGTCCCTAATATAGGCTTTGGCGCGCGTGTTCAACTCAAAAAAGGTCTGCAGTCCGCCGCCGTGATCGTAATGGCCGTGAGAGAGGATGACGGTATCAACCACAGAAAGGTCCACCCCCAGTTTTGCCGCGTTAGCCGCAAACAATCCGCTTGCGCCTGTATCAAATAGGATATTGCGCTCCGCCGTTTGAATCAAAAGGCTAAGACCGTGCTCGGTGCCTAACTCTTTTTTTGCCGTTTCATTGTCTACCAAACAAGTGAGTTTCATTGTTCACCCCATAAAAACACGCTTAAAAGATTGCGGTAAACCTCTCGGAGCGCCGTTCCGGCGGGACAATCTTTATCTACCACACTTTCGCCTGCGTTAATTGCCTGTACCGCGGCTTCGTCGTAAGGGATTTTGCCCGCAAAAAAGTGGTTGTTCTCTGCGCAAAATTGTTCGATTTGTTCGGTAATTTGGGGATTGGCGTCATATTTGTTGACGCATATGGCAATCTTTGTCCCAAAATGTTGCGCGGTTTGGATGACTCTTTGCATATCGCTGATACCAGAAAGAGTGGGCTCGGCAACAATCAGTACGGTATCGGCGCCCGAAAGCGATGCGATGACGGGACAACCTATCCCGGGTGACCCGTCTACGATTGTAAAAGGCGCATCGGGCGCGGCGGTTGCCATCTCTTTTTTAACTTCGGAAACCAGTTTTCCGCTATTACCCGCTCCCGTTTTGAGTTGCGCGGTAGAAAATACGGTTTCGTTGCGGTATAAGAATAAATCTCCCGAAACAAAATCTTTCATGGTGATCGCATTAAAAGGGCAGATCGCTTCACATACGCCGCACCCTTCGCAAGCAAAGTCGTCTACTTTGTAGACCGCTCCGTCTCTTAAGATAGCGTCAAATCTGCAATGGGCTTCGCATTGTCCGCATCCGAGACAGCGGGAAGCATCAATAAAAGCTTTGGGCATCCCGTAAAAATCCTTTTGTTGCGGCACTTTTGCCTGCTTGGTAATAAGGTGCAAATTGGGCGCGTCGACATCGCAATCGGCATACGCTTTCGCTTGCGAAAGTTTGATAAATGCCCCCGCAACCGTTGTTTTACCTGTGCCGCCCTTGCCGCTTAGAATCAATAATTCTTTCATGAAACAGCCTCCTTGACCCTTTCTAGAAGCGCATAAAAAAGCTGTTCTTGGGTATGTTCTCTTACGGCAATTTCGCCGCGGGAATTTACCACACCAAGATGTTTGTCGTAGGGGATTTCGGCAAGAATAGGGATATTGTTTGCTTTGCAGAAGTCTTTGGAAGGGTTGGCGCCACTAGTACATTTGTTAAGCACGACCCCGTGCGGCTTTTGGAATAGCCTAACAAGGCCGTAAACCATTTGCAAGTTATGGGCGCCAAAAACGGTAGGTTCGGCAACCAAAATGCAGTAATCTGCATCCGCAATACTCTCCATCACCGCGCAACCGCTCCCGGGCGGACAGTCTACAAACACCATACCGTTAACATCCCGTACACGCTTTAGCAAACTTTTTATGATAGGGACACCCGACATGATTCCCGTATCCATGCGCCCTGTGATTACCCGTACGCCTTGAGATTTGCCGTCTTGGATAACACCGATGCGTTTGTCTACTTCGGAAATTGCGTTGGTAGGACAAACGAGCGCGCAACCGCCGCATGAGTGGCAAATATCGTCGAATACGATTACCTTTTTTGCGTACGCAAGCGCATTGAAGCGGCAAAACTGTACGCATTTGCGGCATCCCGTACAAAGGTCTCCATCTACACGGGGTATCTTAACAGATACTATTTCTTCTTGCGTATTTTGTGGTTTAAAAAACAGATGTCCATTGGGCTCTTCCACATCGCAATCGATATACGCCGCATTGCCCTCTGCCGCGGCAAGGTTGACGGAGACAAGCGTTTTGCCCGTGCCTCCCTTACCGCTGAGGACAGCAATTTTCACATTATCTTGACCCATGCTTGTGGAACCCCGGATGAATGTCTGTTAGTGTCTGGAGGGTGCCGGCTTGATATTTTGCGATATTGTCCGCCAAAGACCCCGTTGTACTTCTGTATACTTGTATCCCCGCGCTTATAAGAACTTCGGCGGCGTTTTGGCCGCTTCGGGGAGTAATAACGGCTCCCACGCCGCTGTCAATGAGCGTTTGGGCCGCTTTGATGCCCGCGCCGCCCATGCTTGTCGCCGCCGCATTGTCTAAAAAAACGGATGTGCCTGTTTCGGTGTCGTGAATTAAAAATAAGGGTGCTCTTCCGAAAGAGGGACAAACTTCTCCGTGACTATCCCGCGCTTCGGCGGGTAATGCTATCTTCATGTTGCTATATCTCCTTGTCGTTTATGTTG
>JAQVTZ010000184.1 GCA_028699795.1 Clostridia bacterium
ACATTGTAATTTGGTATTTGATTTCGTTTGTACATTGTAATTTGTAATTTCTTCACTACTCTTATTTTATTATCAATACCCTGTCTACGGGTGGATTGTTATAATCTTTTACAAAAGTTACCTCTTTCTCAAACAAAGCCGCCACTTTTTGTGCCTGTTCCGCGCCTACCTCTAAAATAAGCGCGCCGCCTTCGTTGAGATATTTTTTATAGTCCAGCGCAATTTTTTTGTAATAATCCAGACCATCCGTGCCGCCGTCCAGCGCAAGCCGCGGCTCATAGTCTTTTACTTCGCTTGCAAGCTCTTCTATCTCTTGCGACGGGATATATGGAGGATTGGCGGCGATGACATCGAATGTACCTTGAATGTTTGCAAATAAATCGCTCTCTATCCATTCGACCTCGGCGCCTAGGGCATCGGCGTTTTCTTTTGCAAGAGTAAGCGCGTCTTTGCTGATGTCGCTTGCAACCACCTTGCATCCTGTTTCTTTTTTAACAGTTATCGCAACCGCTCCGCTTCCCGTACAAAGTTCCAATATAGTTTTATCGTTGCCTTTTTCCACTGTCTTTATGACTTGCTCTGCCAAAAATTCAGTATCGAAACGGGGTATCAGCGCCCTTTCATCCACCTTAAAGTCATAGCCATAAAAACAGGCATAGCCAATCGCATATTGTAAGGGCATTCCCGTTTTTCGTTTTTCGGCATAGCTTTTCGCTCTCTCGAGATCTTCGCTGCTTAAACGCTTTTTTTGCTCGAAATCGCTTTTGGTTTTTGCGTTTGATGCCGCCATCAACATCATTTCTGTTTCTGTGTCGTTTGCAGAATTGCCCATAATCTTATTTATTTCTGCGCGGCATTTGTCAGAGGTGACTGCTGTGACAAACTTGGTTTCGGGAATCGACGGGTCTTTGTCCATTTCGAGAACCGTCGTAAATGCCGTTAAAGCAACTTCTATCATGGAGTCGTCGGGCTCTTGCGTCGTTATCTTTTGCAACAACAAGCCGGGCGCCTTAAGCGCTTTGACAAAAAAATTATCGAATTTGGCAAGAAACTGTTGCAGTTCGTAGCTTAATCCCGCTACCAAAGGGATACCTATCAACCTCGATGCTAGACGAATGCCGAAAGAGGTCACGCCAAACGCGGCAAGTATGATTTCGACAACGGCAAAAAACAAAATCGCCACTACCATTACAACAAACATAAGTGTGGTGCCGCATCTGTCGTGTATCGTAGACATGGTGCGCGCGTGTTCTACCGTAAGGGGCAATCCGTTTTCGTAACAGCTAACCACCTTATGCTCGGCACCGTGGTAACGGTACAACCGTTTAATGTCCTTTGCAAGGGAAGTAAGCCCGATATACCCAACGAAGATAAGGATGCGCAACGCGCCCGAAGTAAGCGCTCGGGCCGAAATGTAAGCCGTAGAAGTATGGTCTAGCGAAATCGCTTTGGTAAAGAGTAATTCCGCAAGGCTGTTGGGGACAAATACAAACAAAAACAACGCAAGCCCCACGCCCAATAATACGCCGACGGCAGAAACCACGGACATGATATCCAACTTGAGAGTCTTTGCCAGCCATTTTTCGAATTTGGAGGGTTGCTCGTCTGCAAGGTCGCCATAAACCTCGGAAGCCCGCAAAAGCGTTTGCATTCCGACAACAAAACTCATGGCAAAAGCAAGCACACCGCGAATCACGGGAATTCGGAACCATACGGAACGCTCTTTATAAGGAACATAGCGCTTACTTTCGACTTGAATGTTCCCCTTGGGGTCGCGCACTGCTGTCGCCGTCGTGCTGCGGCTACGCATCATGACGCCTTCCAACACGGCTTGGCCGCCTATGTTGCTGCAAAACTTCTTAGACAATGCCGTTCTCCTCATATCTATCCCTAAAAAAAAAGTGCAGAGCTATCACTTAAAGTTCGCGCTCTGCACTTGGGTTATTGTGTTACTATATTAGTTTATACCATAGCGTTTGCGGAACTTATCTACGCGGCCACCTGTGTCTACGATTTTTTGTTTACCGGTATAGAAAGGATGACACTGGTTGCAGATGTCCACTTTAAGCAAATCAGTTTTTTTGGTTGTGCCCATACGGAACTTGGCGCCGCAAGCGCATACTACATCAACTATTTTGTATTGGGGATGTATTTTTTCTTTCATTATTATTACCTCGTTTCGGTTCTATCAAATGCCTATTTATTGTATATATTTATACCCGAATTGTCAACCGATTTATTCAATAATTTTTTGAATGTACGATTTTATCTTGTATATAGTGAAAAAAACTTATACTTTGATGACGGGGCAAATATAGCGGATGGGGTTTTCGCTGAGCTCGGCAAACAGTTCGGGCACTTCGGCAAATGTCACTCTTTTATCAATAAAAGGCGCGAATTTTAAATACTTTTGCGCAAGCATGTTAACGGCGGAATTGATTTCGTTACATCCGCAAGATACGCCTTGCACCTTAAGTTGCTTTTGGGCAATCAGGCTGATATCTGTTTCGAGCCGCGGCAGCAGCGGTGTAAAACTTACAATGGTACAATCTCCGCCTCTTGCGGACAGCGTGTGCAAAAAGTTGGGACTCACGCCCGCTTTTGCATGTAATACGGTATGGTCGGCAAGCCTGCCGCCGGTAATATTAAGCACCCTTTGATAAGTGTCTTCTTTGGTTTCGTCTACGATATAATATATCCCGCATTTTTCGGCGATATTGATATGCCTCTCGTCCGAACAAATATAGATAGGAATTGCTTGGTAATATAAAGCAAGCTGGCAAATAATATTGGATAAGACGGAGCCGCCGATGACGGCGATATAATCTCCTTTGTCAAGCTCGAAGGTGTTGATACCCGCAAGCGCCAAAGCAACGAGCTCTGTAAATAGTGCTTCTTCTTCTTTGACATCTTCGGGAAACGGTATAATATTTTCGGCAGGCAATGCGACAAAATCCCTTAAAAAGCCATCGGTATCGATGCCGTAAGTGTCCACACGCGCGTATCCCTCGGAGTCTGCCGAAGACAATACATAAGGATTGATAATCACCTTGGAGCCGCGCTTTAATCCGTATTCGGGTCTGTCTTCACTTACAACTGCCGTCACCACATGGCACGGGACAATAGGATACTTAATATTCAGCTTGCCTTGAAACAAGTGAATGTCGGTCTGTGTAGGAAACACGGTGCTTATTTTTAGCTTGACAAACTCGGGATCGGATATAGCTTCCGACTCCAAAATCTCAAACTCGTTGTTTCCTTTCGCACGGTAAATCTTCATTGCAACCTCGCAAATATGACTCGAGTATATCACTAATTGAAAAACATGGCAAGCATTTTCTTTTTTGTTGCGGTGATTGGTGTTCTGCTATAACTCAAAACGATATAATATCATTGCGTAAAGATTGGGATTTGGAAAATGGTTGCCTAATTTTTGTTCACAAGCAGATCACCCAAAAGCGCGACATCGCCCGCGCCCAAAACAAGGATAATATCACCTTCATTA
>JAQVTZ010000023.1 GCA_028699795.1 Clostridia bacterium
GCGAAAGTGAAGCTTCCCGCCACATCCACCAGAAGGTTGTTGGCGTTCTTTGCGGTACCGACGATGTCGGCGTCTCCCAAACTTTGACCGTAAATCTTCGTGATATCGTTTGCGGTAATTGTCACATTGCTCTTTAATATCGTAAAGGTTTTGGACTCGGTGCCCGTATAGTTGCCCGTGCCGTTTACCGTAACGGTTGCCATCGTGCCCGCGTTGACATTACTCGTGTAGCTGTAAGTCATGTCTGTGCCGCTTACCAATGCGACGCTAAGCGCGTTATCGGTAACCGCAGGAGTTGGGGTATGGGCAAGCGTGGTGTAGTAGTAGGGCGCGATATCCGCTATCGTAACAGCGCCCGCAACATCTTTGGGCACAATGGTGACGGGGACATCGGTCGGCTGAATCAAATGGTAATTCGCAACGCGGTCGCCGTGTATTTGAATATTAAGGTTTCCAACGATATAATCTGCCGCATCGGGACTTGTCGTATTGCCTGTGCCGAGCGTAAAGGTGATGATGTCCGAATACACAAGATTTTGGAGAGTTCCGCCGCTGAGCTGTACCAAGGTGTCGCCGTTAAAAGGTCTGTTGATGCCCAGTACATTCGCAATCGTGATATCCCTCTTGTTGACCGTAAGGGTCAGGGTGATATCGTCGGGGTCTTGATAGTTGAAAGTATCCGTCGGCGAGAATCTTACGGTATAAATGCCGCTATCCGCGCAGAGCGGATTGGGGTTGATTGCCGAGACGAAGCTCCATACGCCCTCGACATCGACTTCGGGATTGTTGCCGTTTTTCGCAGCGCCTGTGATATCGGCGTCACCGAGGCTTTCGCCGTAGGTCTTGACAATATCATCTGGTGAAATCAGTACGCTGATTTTCTTGATAATGAAGGTGGTTTGCACCTGATCTTTATAGTTGCCCGTTCCCGTGATGATGACGATTGCAGCGGAGGTGGTTTCAATATTATTGCTGTAGGTGTAGACGATGTCTACGCTGTTACCGAGTAGTACGCCGAGCGCGTTATCGGTTACATCGGGAGTGGGCGTGATTTGTTCCGAGGTATAGTATTGGTCTTCGATTGCCGCAACTGTGACATTGCCAACGAGCGATTTGGGCGTAATGTTGGCGGTGACAGTGGGTTGGATAAAGCTGTAGTTTGCCGAGCGCGCGCCGCCTATCTGGATATTGACATCCGTAAGCGTATGCAGACCTACATTGGGGTTGGGGGTGTTGGCCGTGCCCAAGGTGACGGTAAGCGCGTCTCCGTACTGGACGCCTTGCAGCGTGCCGCCCGTAAGTTGGACAAGCGTATTGCCGTCGAAAACTTTGTCTACCCCGGATACGCCGCTAATCGTAAGCGTCTTTTGGTTGACGGTAAGAGCAAGCGAGATGCTTGAGGGTTGGTTGTAGTTTGCGGTATCCGTCGGCGTGAATTTGACATTGTAACTTCCGGAATCTGCGCATAACGGGGTTGCGTTGAAAACTTGGTCGAAACTCCAGCCGCCCGCAACGGGAACGGAGGTAAAGGACGCGTTCTTTGCCGTACCCGAGATGTCACCGTCTCCCAGACTGTCGCCATAGGTTTTGGTGATATTATTTGCGGTAAGGGCAACATTACTCTTGTTGATAGTAAAGGAGGCGTCGGTGCTTCCCGTATAGTTGCCCGTACCGTTAACGGTGACGGTCGCGGTACCTGCGTTAGTATTATTGGAGTAACTATATGTGATATCTGTACTGTTAACGAGTAGTACGTCGCGCGCGGTATCGGTCACCGCAGGGGTGGGCGTATACGCTGTCGCTTTGTAGTTCACCGCCTCAATCGCCGCTATGGTAACATTGCCATACACATTTTTGGGATTGATTGTGAAGAGCTTGTCGAAGGTTCCTTGATAATCCCCTTGACCCGTAAGCGTAAGCTTGGCGGAGGTGGAGGCATTGGTATTGTTGGATAGCGAGGCGCTATAAGTGTAAATTCCCGGAGAGAGTGCCCCCGTTACATTGTCGGATACTGTATAAACGGGCGTTTGCGCGCTCCCGTTATAAGTTAGGTCCGCAAGACCCGACACGGTAATATTGGTGGTGTTGAATGCTTTTTTGCCTATGGTAAAGGCTTGGGAGCGAGACCCGACGGTAGAGCCGGAATACTGAATGGTCGCAGTATAAGAATAACTACCAGAATGCGCGGGTTTAGAAGCAGAAGTGTAAGACCCGCCCGTGTGAGTGCCTGTATAGCTGTTAACAACGGAAAAGCCAGTAATGGCGCTTGCCGCGGGACCTTGGCCGTTGCCGTTATAAGTAAATGATGAGGTATAACTGCCCGGGACTTGGGAGAAGTTGGCGACGACATGATGCAACCCTCCGCTTATACTTGAAGAGGTATAATTGCCAGACAAAACATGAGAAACAATGGTGGAACCGTTGAGCTTCCAACCAGTGAGATAATAACCTTCATTATAAGTAGCGGAGTATGGTTGGGAAACACTGGTGCCGGGGAAATAGATTGCCGATGCTGAAGATGTAGAGCCGCCGCTTGTCGCGCCGAAAGTAATTTCGGCAACAGGACCGATTTTGGCGCTGTAATAATCCCAGTTGTCTGCGGCTTCGTATGTAGTTTCGCTTGCGGGGCGCACATAGACCATCGCATCGGGACTACTATAGAATAAGCCAAGACCAGCATCTGTGATATCGCTATGGTCACGAACGACCATGATTCTGTCTAAGCTGCGACACATAAAGAAGGCAAATTCGCCGATACTCTCGACGCTTGCAGGGAAGACAATTTGGGTTAATGCATTGCAATTATAAAAAGCGTGTGTGCCGACATACTTGACGGTATTCGGTATAGTAACCCCCGTAAGGGAAGTAAAACCAGAAAGGATACACCCCGCAAGGCCGATAGTACCGCTGTTAAAAGTGATACTTGTCGCGCTACGGGTACCTTTATAGTCCAGCGCCCAATTGTTTTTGTAAATTATACCGTTGGCAGCGCTGTTATATAAGCCCGTGTTTTGGAATGCGTAATAACCGATTGATTTTACCGAGGAAGGAATCGTAAATGAGCCTGCCGCAAGTTTGGTGCAGCCTTGAAACGCGTTATTGCCGATGGATAGAAGTGAAGTCGGTAAGCTGACGGTAACCGATGAGGGGTTGGTCATACTGCCTGCAAAGGCGTAATCGCCGATATTTTTAATATTAGTGATGGTTAAATTGGATAGGTTTGTAAGGTTGCCGAAAGCGTATTCCGCCATGCTGACATCCGCATGCGCATTTAGAGTAAGCGAGGTGATAGAATTTGAACCGTAAAAAGCTTTTTCTCCAATATATTTTAGTGTTGAGGGAAGCGATACCGAGGTGAGAGTGCATCCTGCCAAGGCGCTGTCGGCTATCCCTATTACATTGGTAAAAGAAGCAGAAGTGGGACTTGACCGAAACCCGACCACCCAGTTGCTGACTTGCACCAAGCCGGAGCTGACATTAGTATATAGTTTGCTCCCAGTAAAAGCGCCCTCATGAATTCTAGTGACCGTAGAAGGAAGTGTAACAGAAGTAAGGCTTGTGCAGTTATAGAATGTATCGGGGAAAATCTCTTTAATAGAGGTGTTGCCGAAATTAAGGCTGCTTACTTTGGTTCTTTGAAAAGCCGCCCACCCCAAATAAGTAAGGCTTGTGGGGATATTGATGGTGGAAAGGTTGGTGCATTCGGCAAAGGTGTAAGCGGGGATGGTGGTTATCGTATTGGGAAGGGAAACAGTTGTTATTGTAGAGTTGCCCGAAAAAAGCCCTCCTGCGATCCCCTTGGTGTTCGCGGCAATGGTCACTGAAGAACCGCTAAGCGTGCCTTTGATGCCTACGGCCCAACCGTCTTCGTAATAAATGTTGTTATTGCCAGCCGCAGAATAAATGGGGGTATTGAGAAAAGCGTCTTTGCCAAACTCGGCTTTGGTTGCAGATATGATTGTGCCGGACGAGGATAAGTTTGTATTGCTGAAACAGCGGTACCCGACGCCTTCTGTGCTGACGGGAATGTTAACGCTATTTAAGTTGGAACAGTTGTCGAAAGCATAATTTCCTATGCCTATAATAGTATTAGGCAACGATACGCCAGTAAGATAATCGTTGTTGTAGACGGTTAGCATGCCTATGTATCTAGTACCGTTTACAACTTGGTAGTTGTTGGCTGTCTTTTTTTGGGGATAGCACAAAAGTGTGATGGGTGTGCCATTTTCGTGGCTATAAAGCACGCTTTGACCCGTTCCGTCGTTGTGGGACATATAGTAATCATTGCCCTCTTCCACAGTAATAGACTTGAGAGCCGGCATCTTTTCGAAGGTGGTGGGATAAATATATTCGCCGATATTGATAATCGTTGCAGGAATATGAATAGATTCGATATACGGCTTTTCTTTGAATAAACCGTTTTTTATTGCGACAACAGGTTGGCCGTTATACGTGGAGGGGATAACGATATTTTTATCGGTGCTTGCGCCGCTGAAAGTGTCCAGACGGTAGCCGCCGGAAACGGCAACATATCCGAAAGAAACGGCGGCATGAGCGGGAGGCTCTTCCTTCATTTGTGTTTGTAGTGCAAATATACCGAGAACTGCCAATATTATGATTATAGGACCTAAGATAAAATTGGCTACTCTTTTTAGAATTATTTTTTTGTAGTGGAACATAATAAGCTCCTTTAATATTATAATTTAGCTTTTATTAAATTATACTAGTTAATAGCATATTTCGTCAACCAACAAATGAATAATTTACCATAATTACACCTTAAAGTTTTAATCAGTTACTAAAATAAAGGAAAGCCGCCCTTTCGGGAAGCTTTCGCTTATCCACTACCAAGTGTAGCGATAACCGCAAAATGCGGACTCGACTTAGCTATTTTTGCACGATTCCTTGTTTTCCGCTTTGTTTTTGTTGTTATTGCGGTTATTATTGCGGTTGTTGGTTTGATTGGATTTGCATTTGTTGTTGTTCATAATACACTCCTTTTTCTACAACGAAAGGCGAACACCTCTCTAATGCTATGTTGTGACGATTTACCGCTGTTTAGACTGGTATATGTTGGACAGTTCAAACAAAAAGTTTATGCATAAACTGCAAAAATTATACAGAATAATAAATATTATTTCATTTTTATGCATAAAATATTTGACATTGGTAAAATAGAGGCATATAATTTCATGTATTAAAAGAAGATTCACGGAGGCGGAATATGGATAAAAAAATCAAAAAAATTGTATTGGCTTATTCGGGAGGGTTAGACACTTCCGTTATAATCCCTTGGCTGAAGGAAAACTATGATAATCCCGAGATTATCGCCGTAAGCGGAGATGTCGGTCAAGGCACCGAACTGGAGGGATTGGAAGAAAAAGCGATTAAAACAGGCGCTTCCAAACTGTATGTTGCCGACCTCAAAGAAGAATTTATAAAAAAATATGTGTTTCCCACGCTCAAGGCAGGTGCAAAATATGAGCAAGATTACCTTTTAGGTACAGCTTTTGCAAGGCCGATTATCGCAAAGCGTATTGTAGAAATTGCTCTTAAAGAGGGCGCGGACGCTATTTGTCACGGTTGCACGGGCAAGGGGAACGACCAGGTGCGTTTCGAGCTGACCATTAAAGCTTTTGCGCCCGAAATGAAGATTATCGCCCCTTGGCGTGTCTGGAATATTAAGTCACGCGACGAAGAAATCGCTTACGCCGAAGCGCATAATATTCCGCTCAAATTTAAAAGGGAAACGAGTTATTCCAAGGACAAAAACCTATGGCATTTGTCACACGAAGGGCTCGACCTCGAAGACCCCGCAAGCGAACCGACCTACAACAAAGAAGGTTTTCTCGAAATGGGCGTTTCGCCCGAACAGGCTCCCGATGTACCTACTTATGTTACCCTAAGTTTTGAAAAAGGAATTCCTGTGGCGGTGGACGGTGTCAAGCTTTCTCCTGTCGCGCTTGTCGAAAAATGCAACGAACTGGGCGGCAAAAACGGAATTGGCTTAATGGATCTTGTAGAAAACAGATTGGTTGGGATGAAGTCGCGCGGTGTTTACGAGACGCCCGGCGGCACGATACTGTACCGCGCCCACCAAGTGCTGGAAACGCTTTGTTTAGACCGCGACACACAGCATTATAAAGAATTGGTAGCGCAACAGTTTGCAGAGCTTGTGTATTACGGAAAATGGTTTACCCCTTTGCGCGAAGCGTTGTCGGCGTTTGTAGACAAGACGCAAGAGACCGTAACGGGCGAAGTGAAACTGAAATTATACAAAGGCAACATTATTAACGCAGGTGTGACTTCCCCTTACTCATTATATAACGCAGAATTTGCGACTTTTGATGAAGATCACAGCTATGACCAAAAGGATAGTGAAGGGTTTATCAATTTGTTCGGACTTTCTATGAAAGCAAAAGCATTGATGGAAGCGCAACACAATAATAAATAGAAGTGCTCCAATAGGATGGAATTATGGAAAAATTGTGGACAGGTCGGTTTTCAAAACAACTAAGTGATATTGTAAACGAGTTTAATATGTCTATCCCGATTGACGGCAGGATGTATAAAGAAGACATATTAGGCAGTATCGCGCATGTGAATATGCTAGGGAACAGAGGAATCATCGCAGAGGAAGAAGCGGTGAAGATTGCGGCGGAGCTTGCCAAGATTTTGGAAGAAATCCAAAGCGGAACGCTGGCAATAGACCCTAAAGCCGAAGACATCCACAGTTTTGTAGAAACCGAACTAACCTCGCGATTGGGAGATACCGGCAAGCGTCTGCATACCGCGCGCAGTCGCAACGACCAAGTCGCAACCGATACCCGTTTGTTCACAAAAAAGAAGATAGCAGAAATCGCGGCAGAACTAAAATCGCTTATTCATACGCTGTGCGAATTGGCAGGCGCCAATTTTGATACGATAATGGCAGGATATACCCATCTTCAAATGGCGCAGCCGATTACTTTTGGCGCGCATCTTATGGCATACGCCTTTATGTTTTTACGGGACCTCGGCAGACTTCGCGACTGCAGTGTCCGTCTTGATGTTTCGCCTCTTGGAAGCTGCGCCCTTGCAGGGACGACTTTTGCGATAGACAGGCAAGAAACAGCCCGCGCATTAGGTTTTGCGGGGGTGACGGAAAACAGTTTGGACGGAGTGAGCGATCGCGATTACTGTATCGAGCTTGCATCAGCAATTACGATTATTATGATGCATCTTTCGCGCTTTAGCGAAGAAATCATTATGTGGTGCTCGTGGGAATTTAAATATATTGAACTGGATGACGCCTATGCGACGGGCTCTAGTATCATGCCGCAAAAAAAGAATCCCGATATTGCCGAACTCGTACGGGGCAAAACAGGCAGGACATACGGCAATCTAACTGCGTTGCTTACCATGATGAAAGGGCTTCCGCTTGCCTACAACAAAGATATGCAAGAAGACAAAGAAGCATTGTTCGACAGCATCGATACGGCATTGGATTGTATTAAGGTTTTTAACGATATGCTTGCAACCATGACCGTGATGAAAGAAAACATGGCAAAGGCGGCAGAAAAAGGTTTTATCAACGCCACAGACTGCGCGGATTATCTTGTAAAAAAAGGGATGCCCTTCCGCACCGCGTATAAAATTACGGGCGCGCTGGTTGCTTATTGTATTGACAAAGGAAAATCACTTAACGCATTAAGACCGCAAGAGTTTCAAGCGTTTTCGGAATTGTTTACCGAAGACATCTACACCGCTTTAGATTTGGCGACTTGTGTTTCCAACCGTCTTTCCGAAGGAGGCCCCGCGCCCCAATCAGTACGAAAGCAAATAGAGCGTTGCAAAGAAGCTGTTGCAAAAATAGACTTTTAAGGCTACTAAAAGCAATAAAATAGATACCTATTGGAGCGATTATGAAAAAAGATTTATTAAAACTTGCAGACCTTTCCCCACAAGAGATTGTAGAAATATTAGATCTTGCGGATAAGCTCAAGAAAGAGCAGAAGCAAGGAATACCCCATAAGATACTGCAAGGAAAAACATTGGGAATGATATTTACCAAAGCATCCACCCGAACCAGAGTATCGTTTGAAGTAGGAATTTACCAATTGGGAGGCATCGCGCTTTATCTTAATGGGAACGATATCCAACTCGGCAGAGGCGAGCCGATACGCGATACGGCAAGGGTGCTGAGCAGATATCTTGACGGGATCATGATAAGAACCTACAAACAACGCGATGTCGAAGAGCTTGCGCGCTTTAGCACGATTCCCATAATTAACGGGCTTACCGATTATTGCCATCCCTGCCAAGTGCTTGCAGATTTACAAACGATAAGAGAATATAAGGGCGATTTAAAAGGCTTAAAACTTGCTTATATCGGCGACGGAAACAATATGGCCAATTCTCTTATTGTGGGATGCATAAAAATGGGAATGAAAATAGCAATCGCTTGTCCCGCGAATTACCGTCCCGATGCGCAAATCATCCAATGGGGAAAAGAAAGCGGATTGCTAGAGCTTACCGAAGAGCCGAAGAAAGCCGCCGCGAACGCGGATGTATTTTATACCGATGTTTGGGCAAGCATGGGACAGGAGAGCGAAACCGCGTTGCGTAAAGAGGCGTTTGCAAAGTATTATATTGATGCAAAACTGATGAAATACGCCCAAAAAGACGCGATGGTATTACACTGCCTACCCGCCCACAGGGAAGAGGAAATCACGGGTGAAGTGTTCGAAGAACACCGCGCCGAAATTTTCGACGAAGCCGAAAACCGTTTGCATGCGCAAAAAGCGGTCATGGTCAAATTAATGTGTGATAAGTAATCTTTGACCAGTCGAGTTTATCCCAAAGGTATCGCTACCGCTCAAGATGATCATTGTTAAGCGGAAATATATCCTTTTCCATATTTGTAATTTATCCTTATTTCAATTAACACTCCATTTTAGACTACAGTGTTTTACAACGCTCCAACATCGGTTGTAATTTGTCGGCGGAAACATAATCCTTAGAATGACGGATGGCGTCCAGCATTTCTTCCGCTTGCTCTTTGGGCATCATGGACTCTTTGCCGTTTTTGATGCTGCTTGCGACCACTTTGCCCATAATTTTCATGGCAACTTTATTAAAACCGCGAAGCTTGCCCATATCGAATCCGCCTTGCAAATAAAAGGCCGGAAGGTCTGCCAATTTATTTTGTTTTACAAGATTGTTTTGATTTTTTTCGGTATATCTGCCCATTCCGACGCCACCGACGGCTTTCACTTCGTAAAGCCTCATCGCTTTAGAGAGCCCCTTGATAAAACCTGCCGAAACCCATCCCATATAGATAATTTCGGAGCCTTTGGATAGTTTGTTTGCCGCATCTTTTAGCGTCATCGCCTGTACATCTAGTTCGGCCGAGAGCATTTCGGCATACTTTTTTGTAAAACCCGTTTCTGATACATATACAATTGCGTCCATTGTCTATCTCCTTAAGTTTTAGAAATTATAGCACAATCCCGATAGAGAATAATAAAAAATTTTGTCTTTTCTTCACACATCGGCGTAATGTCATGGTTTATAATCGCGATGATATCTAAAAAAAGCCCCCGCGCGAAATCGTACGGGGGCTGTGTTGCTAAACGGTATTGTTATTTGGAAGCGAGAGTTTTGTAGGAGTTGTACCTCTCTTTGGCTTCTTGCTCGTTTCTTTCGAAAAGTTTTTCTGCCATAGCGGGGTTTTGCTTCATCAAACTTGCGTATCTGATTTCGCCCGTAAGGAAATCTTTGTATTCGCCAGCGGGTTCTTTGCTGTCCAAGGTGAAGGGATTTTTGCCTTCGTCTGCCAGCAGGGGATTGTAGCGATATAATTGCCAATAACCGCATTCGACGGCTTTTTTCATTTCTGCCATCGAATTGGACATATTGACACCGTGGTTAATACAAGTGGCGTAAGCGATGATGAGTGAGGGCCCCTTGTAAGCTTCCGCTTCTTTGATTGCTTTAAGGAGTTGCGCTTGGTTGGCGCCCATGCTGACTTGCGCCACATAGACATAACCGTAACTCATGGCCATCATGCCGAGGTCTTTCTTTTTGGTTCGTTTTCCGCCTGCGGCAAATTTTGCGATGGAAGCCGTGGGGGTCGCTTTGCTGGCTTGTCCGCCCGTGTTGGAATAAAGCTCGGTGTCGAGAACCAAAATGTTGACATCTTCGTTCATGGCAAGCACATGGTCGAGACCGCCGTAACCGATATCGTAGGCCCAACCGTCTCCGCCGAAAATCCAAACGGATTTCTTTACAAGACAGTCTTTATCTTGCAGAATCTCTTTGCAAAGAGCGTTGTCCTTGCAGTTTTCTACAACCTTAAGCAGATTGTCCGAGGCGGTTTTGCTTGCCTCGCCGTCGTCCATGGCAGAAATCCATGCGTCGCAGGCGGCTTTGCCTTCGGTGTTGCCCGAGGTTGCAAACTCGTCGCCGAGGGCGGCAATGCTCTGCATCAATTTTTCTCTTCTTTGGGTGTAGGCAAGATTCATGCCGTAACCGAATTCGGCGTTGTCTTCGAACAGCGAATTCGCCCATGCGGGACCGTGACCTTTACTATTTACGGTATAGGGGCAGGTGGGTGCCGAACCGCCGTAAATGCTGGAGCATCCCGTCGCGTTGGCAATGACCATTCTGTCGCCGAACAACTGTGTAACCAGTTTCACATAAGGGGTTTCGCCGCAACCCGCGCATGCGCCGCTGAATTCGAACAGGGGCTTGCGGAACTGGCTGCCTTTAACGGTGTTGGTGTTGTAAACTTTGTCGGTTTCGGGCAAGTCAACCGCGTATTCGGCGTTTTTGGCGTCGAGTTCTAGAGAATCGGCAATGGGAATGAGTTCCAACGCTTTATTTTTGGCGGGGCAAACATTGACGCAACTGCCGCAACCCGTGCAATCGAAGGGCGAAACCTGAATGCGGAACTCGTATCCTTTGAAACCGATAGCGGGTTTGGTGTCGAAGCTCTCGGGTTTGTTCGCAAGCTGTTCTGGCGTGGCAAGTACGGGACGGATGACGGCATGGGGGCACACATAAGCGCACTGGTTGCATTGGATGCAGTTTTCTTTAATCCATCTAGGCACCTTAACCGCGATACCGCGTTTTTCGTATTTGGTTGTCCCTACGGGAACAGAGCCGTCCGCATTAAAAGCGGATACGGGAAGTTTGTCACCTTCTTGCTTAAGAATGGGATTGACGACATCGTTAATATATTTGTCGCCCGTTACTTCGATAATAGAGGCGCCTTCGGTGGTGGTGGCCCAAGATTCGGGATAGTTGACTTCCTTGAGAGCGCTGATGGCCCCGTCTACCGCGGCGTAATTCATCATGACGATTTTGTCGCCCTTTCTGCCGTATGTCTTTTTGATTGCCTGTTTCATGTAGGTTTCGGCATCTTCGTAGGGGATAACGCCCGAAAGCTTAAAGAAAGCGGCCTGCATTACGGTATTGACGCCTTTGGTCGCGCCAATGGAACTAATCACTTTGTTGCCGTCCAGCGTGTAGAACTTCGCGCGCTTTTTGGCGATGGCGTTTTTGACCGCGGCGGGAAGCTCTTTGTCCATTTCTTCGGGGTTCCAAATACTGTTAATGAGGAAGATGCCGCCTTCCTTTAGGTCGGAAACCATGTCGTAACGGAATAGATAGCTGGGGTTGTGGCAAGCGATAAAGTCGGCTTGGTCGATAAGATAAGTGGATTGAATCGGTTTGTCACCAAAACGCAAGTGGGAAATCGTAATCCCGCCGGATTTTTTGCTGTCATATACAAAATAGCCTTGGGCGTATTTGTTGGTATGGTCGCCGATAATTTTGATGCTGTTTTTGTTGGCGCCCACGGTGCCGTCGGAGCCAAGGCCGTAGAACTTGCAACAAATCGCGCCTGCTGGAGCGGCATTGATAAACTCGTCTAAAGGCAGAGAAGTGCCCGATACATCGTCTTGAATGCCGACTGTGAAATTGTGTTTGTTCGCGCCGCCCATGTTTTTAAACACGGCGTTTACCATAGTGGGATTGAATTCTTTGCTGCCGAGGCCGTATCTTCCACCTAAAATGGTGATTGGTTTGCCTTCAAGCGCGGCGACGACATCAAGGAAAAGAGGTTCGCCGATGCTGCCGGGCTCTTTGGTTCTGTCTAACGCGGTTAGATACTTTGCGGTGGCGGGGATTGCTTCAACAAAATCTTTCACCGAGAAGGGACGGTAAAGTCTAACTTTAATAAGACCCACTTTTTGGCCTTTGGAGACAAGGTAGTTGACGGTTTCTTCGCAGGCTTCTGCGCCCGACCCCATCATGATAATAACCTTTTCGGCATCGGGGGCGCCCACATAGTCGAACAAGTGATAGTTGCGACCGGTAAGACCGCTAACTTGTTTCATGCACTCTGCGACAATTGCAGGAGTCGCCTCGTAATAATTGTTGGCGGCTTCTCTGTTTTGGAAATAGATATCGGGATTTTGCGCCGTTCCCTTTTGGATAGGATGTTCGGGATTCAAGGCTCTTTTGCGGAAGTCCTCGATATCTTTCATATCTACAAACTGTTTCATATCTTCGTAGTCTGTAAGTTCGATTTTGGAAACTTCGTGGCTGGTGCGGAACCCGTCAAAAAAGTGCAGGAAAGGCACTTTGGACTTGAGCGTGGCAAGATGCGAAACCATAGCAAGGTCGTGGGCTTCTTGTACGGAGTTGGAAGCAATCATGGCAAACCCTGTTTGGCGGCAAGCCATCACATCGGAATGGTCTCCGAAGATGCTTAAAGCGTGTGCGGCAAGCGCGCGGGCCGAAACATGAAAAACACAGGGCAACAATTCCCCAGCGATTTTATACATGTTGGGAATCATGAGAAGAAGACCTTGACTTGCCGTATATGTTGTGGTGAGAGCACCTGCGCAAAGCGAACCGTGCACTGCGCCCGCCGCGCCAGCTTCAGACTGCATTTCGGCGATTCTTAATTTTTGGCCAAACATATTTTTTACATCTTTGGCCGCCCATTCGTCGGCATATTCTCCCATCGGAGAGGACGGGGTTATCGGATAAATCGCGGCAACTTCGTTGAACGCATATGCTACATAGGAGGCGGCATAATTGCCGTCGACTGTTATTTTTTTGCTCATGTATAACCTCCATGAAAGAATGAATTATTTTATTGATAACTGTTTTTCAAACCTAAACTATTATACTAGCATTGGTTAAGGAAGTCAACAAATATCACTTTTTACTATTTAAAATGCGAAAAATTTAATGAAAAGTTTCTCTAATTATAAAATTTATTTTCAAATTATTCCAAAAAAATATATTTTTTGAGGAACCGTATTGTATAATATAAAAAACATTGTAAAAACAGGGAGGAAACCATGTCGCAAAAAACCAAAAGAAGAGTAATTATGTCCATCTGCGCGGCTGTCGCGCTGGCAATCTTTTTATGGGTGGCGGTTTTTGCAGTAACTTATTATCCGGCACGCGTCCGAGATTCCGCCAATTATATGGAAACATTACAATCTATGACAATATACGATAACGAGGTGGAAGACGCCATCCCACAAACCGAATTGAGAAATATTATTGCAGACCATTTCGAAAACAACAACAGCGGTAAAGACCCCAAAGTTTTGTTTGTCGGATATGACGGGTGTCAAGCGGTTATCCCGTGACTCAATTTTGGTGCCGAAGACAGTGCGATTACAAGAGTAGCGCAAGAAGGCGGTATGTATTTTACTTATGCGGGAGGTGCCGAATCGGGAGATCAGCACACTTCTACCGCTCCCGGTTGGGCATCCATATTTACTGGCGTTTGGGCTACCAAACACGGCGTTTACGGTAACGGAAATGTCCTTAGCGAAGATACGAGAAGTATTATTTACGAATTAGGTTCCCGAGGTTTTGCCACCTCTTATTCGATAAGTTGGGCCACGCATATCAATAAGACATATAAAAAGGAAGTGGCTTCTGCCGCCGAAAACGATTACAGATCGGAAG
>JAQVTZ010000185.1 GCA_028699795.1 Clostridia bacterium
AAGGTATTGTTGGTGAAAACGCTTTTCTTTGGCTTAAGTTTCATTATCTTGTGCATGACTACCGTTTTTGCGGCACAGCCTGCCTATGCTTTAGAGTCGGGGACTTATTATGTGTTGCATGAAGGTACTGCTATATATGCCGAACAGAACTTCGACAGCACAATTGTAAAGAATTTAGATAGGGATACAGCAATAGAGGTTACAGGTACCCAAAACATAGATAATATAGATTGGTGCATGGTGGTTAGTGAGGAGTGTACGGGATATGTGCCAACTTATAATCTTTATACAAAAACCTTTTCTCAATCTTTTAGAACGCGTTACGCCAAGATAACGGCGGACAAAAACGGCGAAGATATCTTCTTATATGACTTGCCGTCATACGATGCGCAAAAGCTTACGAAACTAAACGACGGCAACCGCGTATTGCTCACGGGCACTGCAAGCGGAGATTTTTTAGAGGTAGAACATAACGGCGTTCGGGGATATGTGGTGGTAGCTTATGTTACCCATGGGCTTACCTATCACCAATATCTCGCGCTTGTTGTGGGTATCGTATGCTTCATTGCCCTTGCCGCCGTAGTTGTTTTGGCCTATCATAACCGAAATAAAAAGAATTAGAGCAAATATATAGGAAAGTTTAGAATGGAAATAATGTTTGACTTTGGGTCGTTAAGCAAAGAATACCTCTATCATATTACCCTTAACGGTGAGGCCATTTACGACAATAACAAGATAGAAAAAACTAAAAATATTATTTGTGCAGCAGGGAAACATACTCTTACCGCAACAGTGAATAACAAACCAGAGAATAAATTTAAGACAGTATATATAATACTTGCTGTCTTATTTTTTCCGATTACGATATTACTTACATTCTTAATGATGATGATAAATGACTTTTTTGATAGGGAAACAGAGCAAAGCACAAATTACTACCTTGCAGAGAGAAGATACGAGTTTTTTCTTGATAGCGATACCGAAATTAAGATCGGCACAAAACCATCGTACAAAATAAATTTGCCCTATTTAGACATCAATTTAAAAGTAAATGGAATAGTGCAAACGCCCGCCCAAGCTAAAAACATTCTTAACCAAGATGAAGTGAAAGCTGTATACTTTAAAGATATAAAAAACTCTAGTGTTGTTGTTGCTATTTTTACCATTTTACTGGGCATTGGATTTTTATTAATTCATAAAGATTTGCTGGGGGGCATTCTCTATTTATCTATTATGGGCTTGTTGTTGTTTTTTATATTAAAGTCTATCATTAAAAAATTTGCAAAAATGCATAAGAGCATCCATATACAAAGGGAAGAAGAAGAATAATCTATAGTGTTATTCACACTTGAAATTTGTATTAGCAAAGTATGATAATAAGGAGTTTTATGAAAATCAAAAGAATTATTAGATCAGTTATTCGATTTGCAATCGCGCTTACGCTTATCTGTTGCGCATGTATCGGTTATTGGGACAGCCCCGAATATATGACGGAATACACCTTTTTGTCCAATTTCATTGTCGGTATTTTTTTAGCAGCATCGGCACTCTTTCAGCTCATTAAAAAAAGCAACATTCCAGCGGTGTTACATTTATGCTCCGTTATCATGTTAATGATTGGGATGGGAATATGCTTATCTGACATTTCGGGTTTTAATTTTTCGGGCATATTCTTATTTCTACATATCATTAACCCGTTATTGGTACTGGCAGACTGGTTTTTGTTTGTTCCCGCGGGGGCAATAAAGAAGCCGCAAAGCGTATTATTTGTCACGGTGTTACCTATAGTCTATCTCGTTTTTTTATTCGTAAACGGCTATCTAACGGGTAATTATCTTTATCCAATTTTTGATGTCACCTATATGGGAGTAGCGTCTGTCATGACAACCGTGATTGTTGCACTCATCGCTACGCTTTTATTTGCTTATCTTCTTTATTTCTTAAATAAGTTTTTTTATATGCGGAATTCAAAGAAAAGCAATACGAAAATATAAAAAAATTATTTCTTTTAATCGTAACTTGTGAGCCTTAATAAAAACCACAGCCTTAACGCGTGCGGCGTTAAGGCTGTGGTTTTTGGTCTGGGTGAGAAGATTTGAACTTCCGGCCTCTTGAACCCCATTCAAGCGCGCTACCAAGCTGCGCCACACCCAGATATTACGCGAAAATAGTTTCGCGTTATAGCTTATTTCTTATTCCGCTTTTTTGAGATCGGAGAGCAGTTTGGACAGATGCGCCACCTTGCGGGATACGGTGTTTTGTTTGTAAACGCCGTCGCTCTTGGCAGAATCTATGACGGAAACAACCTGAGGAAGCATCTCGGTTGCAAGCTCGACATTGTTTTCGGCAATAGCGGTCTCGTATTTCTTAATCATATTCTTTACTTTAGAACGCTTCGAGATGTTGTTCGTGTTCTCTTTTTTTGTGATAAGAATTCTCTTTTTTTGCGATTTTATATTTGCCATAGTAATCTCCTTGACAGTATCTTCTTACTTAAGCCTTCCATATTATATACTATTATTATACGCAAGACTCCCTTTTAATGCCTAATTATTCTATCATATTATGATTGGGTTTGCAATGATTTAGTACTACTTTCTGCAAATTAAGAGATAATAAATGCTATGAGAGAGTTTGCAAATATTTGTATCGAAAACGCCGCTTTATCCGAGGGCGCAACCCGTCCCGAAATGCTTTCGTTGCCGGGCGCAAGGCTCGGAGTGATGCGCGCTTTGTCGCAAGACGGCGAGGTTTTTACCGTAGAGCTTACCGAAGCCCTATTCGACAATGAATCTTTAAAAAAAGAGTTGATACGCGAATTATCCAGAATTTTCAGATTGTTTTTGAAAAAGTACAATGTGGGAAAGCGTGACTTGATATTGGTTTTGGGTGTGGGCAACGAGGGGATGACGGCGGACGCGCTGGGCGCGAAAACGCTAAAATATTTGGACATTACCGAGCAATATCATAGCGCGGGTGTAGGCGACAGAGGCAAAGGCAGACTTGCCGCAATCGCAGGAGGTGTAAGCGGTGTGACGGGGATTGCCTCATTTGATGTGGCAAAAGGTGTGGTAGAGAGAGTGAACCCCAAGCTCGTTTTTGCCGTCGATACGCTTGCGAGCAGGCGCGCGCCCAGACTTCAGCGCGCAGTACAGATAACCGATACGGGGCTTGTTCCGGGTTCGGGAGTGAACAACAGCAAAGAGATTTTTTCGATTAACACTTTAGGCGTTCCGGTGATTGCGGTAGGCGTGCCACTTGTGATTTATGCCAAAAATATTCTGTCTGCGTACGCGGCGGAAGGAGCGCATATCGATTTGAAACGGGCCGAAAAAGACCTTGGCGAGTTGGTTGTTACGGTAAAAGAAATTGATGTATCGGTAGATGATTTTGCAAAAGTGATTGCGTCGGGTCTGAATCATGCCATTCACAAAAGTTAATTTCTTATTTATATATATTATAATAAT
>JAQVTZ010000001.1 GCA_028699795.1 Clostridia bacterium
GCCGAAACCGACGCTGATTTTTCAAATCAGGGTTCGGTTTCGCCTTACTCAGCCTATCCCGCATTGTCCGCCTCGGCATTCTTTCGCGGGGCTACGCGCCCCGCTATCCCCCGACCTCGCCAACGCTAATTTCCTCACCGTGAGGACGGGTTTTCGCGTTTCTTTTTTCGGGGAATGGTTTGTTTTTTGTCGAATGCGCTTGACAACGTATGTACACTATGCTATAATTGTGTCATAGGAAATAATTATTTGGAAGCATTAAAAAGGGGGCAATTATATGAAATTAACGACAGCGGTTCAAGTCCTTAAAAAAGAACTCGCCGAGCTCGCGGCGGTCGCGGATAAAGAAAAGGTTCTTGCTATCATGATATTTGACGAAATGGCAGAATACGATGTTTCTATGATTAACAAAATTTCTCAGAGGTCTCGGCTTATTCTCGGTCTGGGCTATTCGGAGTTTTTTGCAGATACAACGTCGGACAACGAGCTTTGCGCGGCATCTGAAAAGAGAGATATTCTTTTGAAGCATCTCGGCGTTGACGCGACAAGGTTGAACGAGGAGATGCGGTCAACATATGGCAAGAGGGGTTATGGTTTGGCTGAGCGCGATTTAGACTGTTAGAATGCGGAGGGCTTGATTGTGTTGAACAACAGGTATTATAAGTGGGGCGGCGGGCATGAATTTTTTTAAGCTTGATGACGGAGACGATTTTTCGAGGAAGAAAAATATATAAATTCATGTACTTGACTTTATATGTACAGAGTGTTATAATAATAGTGTAAAGAGAGGAAGCGAGGGTTTCCTCCACATCAAGAAAGCGAGGCACACCATGAGCGAGGTTTTGATAAAAGAATACGAGTTTTCAGCGACGGCAGATTGTGACATTTACTGCGGTAACTGGAGCGACGTCAAAAAAGACATTCTTGTTTATGCGGCGGAACGCATTGCCTGTTATCACGGCGACATTTTTATCACTTTTGGTCAGGTTGCCGATAGGCTGTCTGACAAAAACCTTCTTTCCCAGAATTTGAACATACGGGTTTATATTCACGGGTACGGTGCTGATTATGTAGATATAGATAACCCTTGCTATGACACTGAAAATAGGGATATGTTGAAAAGGGCTGTTGAACACAAGGGCGTGGTTATGTCGATAAAAAGAGCGGCGGGGGGCAACACGGTTGCCGTGCGCATCGAGGAGGCTTTATGATTCCCAATGTATATCTAACGTTTATGAGGGATGCGGAGTATGTCTCTGTTTCAATGGACTCTCACATCGAAATTCGAGATTACGTCTCCGTTGTTGATTGGCTTACGTTTGAGCCGATGCGGGATGGTGAGTTTCCAAAGCGGGTGTGCCGCATTTTGGGAGACGGGCTGTATGGCGGCGTTTATGGGGTGCAGGAGTCTCTGACTACTCGTGCGGCTGTTTTTGCGTGGCGGATGAAATTCTGGGCGAATGCAAAGATTTATGTGCGCGAAGGATTGGAAGCCCCGTGGGTCGACATGAACGTGATTCCGTGGGAAGAAGGGGAAGCTCGAGAGGTTGAGACCGAGCAACTCCATATGACAGAACAAGAGGAGGTGCTCGTGGCGTCTCATGCCGAAAATCTTTGTGATGCCGATGGTGTTATCAAAGATTCTGTTGAATGGGTTGAGGCGGTTCTTGTTTGGGCGAACGTTCATGAGGCGGGCAGGGCTAAAAAGAAAGAGGAGCTCGAGCGGCTTTGGGGAAACGACGTCAAGTGCGGCATTATAATTTCCCAGAAAAAGGAGACAGAGTGAGTCCTGCGCAGAACGTTAAAACGGAAAGAGGGATTACAAAACGCGACTTCGTTACCTTTGTTCTTTTTCTTTTTGGGGTTGTGGGAATATTCATATTTCGTGCAACGGTGCTCGATAGGGTTATGGTCGATGGAGACAGCATGTACCCTACTCTTTCTAATTCTGACGTTTTGTGGGCGACTCCCTTTTCCTCCGAGTCGGTTGAACGAGGAGATATTGTTGTTGTTATGATGAACGGAAAAAAATGTATTAAGCGGGTTGTGGCGTTGCCTCTTGATTCTGTTGTTATTACAAACGGAACGGTTTATGTAAATGGAACGGCGGAGGGGAGCGACGGCGGGGCGGGAACAGAATGTTCTCTTGTTCTTTCCGAAAACGAATATTATGTGATTGGAGATAACCGTAGCGTTAGTGGCGATTCTCGCGTTTTTGGTTCGTTGTCAAAAGATGATATGAAGGGTATTGTTTGGATTCGCATTTATCCTTTTGGGGATGCGGGGGAGGTAAGGGATGAATATTAAAGTTTTGCTTTACAAGAAGGGTTTAATCGACCCCGAGACAGTTGAGACAGATGCGACTATGTTTAACGAGTTGGTGGGCGGCGCTCCTCGCATGAAAGAGTTGGTAGGCGGGCTGTGCTTTATATGGAGTGATTCTCCGAGAGAGAAGAGTGTTCGCAATGTGTTTTTGCCCGTTTACAATAATTCTAGGGTTGAGGTTGTTCCAATGCGAGTGGAGAGCAATTACTTGATTTGTGGTTTCTGTGATGGGGTGTATTGTGATTATCCCGAGGATATGAAGGGGGAGCTCAAGTCTATCTTTGGTTTTTAAGGGGTGTTTTTAATGCAACGTCGATGTATTGGATATGGTATTTTTAGGGGCGTGTGTCCGAATGCGGTTGACCCTCGCCGCGGAACTTTGTTTTGCGGTCGTTGTGAAAGCCTTCGTGATGCTCAGGGTTCGGGGGGCGGCATCGGAGACAAGTTTCTTGAAATACGACATGACGATGAAAGGTAGAATTATTTATGTTTGATTTTTTTCGGGATATGTTTGACGAGGTAAGGGGTGTTGACCCTAATAAGGTTCGCCTCGAAAGAGCGAACAAGAAGGAAGCGGAAAAAGAAGCGCGGTATATCTTTACTAAAAAAATGAAGGTTGCTGTTTACGGTTTTGGAATGCTCTATATCGTTATGTCGTGTTTTGTTTTATTTGGCGGCGGCGTTTCTTTATGGAGAGGCGCATTACAGGTTTGGATGTCTGTTCTCGCGGGAGTGGCTATGCTCAGTTTGGTTACAAAAACAAAGCAGGGTGAAGTCGCTTCGGCAATTACTATTTTTGTTTTTGTTTGTTTTCTTTTGGGCTCGATAATGATTTGAGGGGTATATAAATGCGTGTTTATATTTCACCAGAAGACATGAAGGTTCTGCGTCGGATTGCTAATGACAACGAGGTTTCTGTTTCTGAGCTCGGGGTTTTTCTTGCGCGTAGCCTTTCGTCGGATAAAGGAATTGCTGTTCGTTTATCTGACGATGAATATGGTTATATTTATTCGAAGTCGATGGAAACGGGCATGTCGATGTCGCGGTTTTGTTCTCTTGCTTGTCGCTCATTTCTTAATGTTTCGGAAGGCGTTAAGATTGAAAGTTTATATTGCGACAATCATTCTTCGTCTTTGCGCAAAAAGCGTATTGAGGTTAAGCTTATAAGTAATAACGATATGTTTCGGGTAGAGTCTTTGTCGTATCAATACGGAATTAAGGTCTCGACTCTAATTAGATACTGTTCGCTACGATTTGATGGTTCGCATTTTGATGCGGGAAAGGACTATCGTGATGGATGACGAGAAATACATTAACTGTCGCATTTATACAGAAGAAGAGGCGAAGAATCATCCGCTCATTATTGCAAGAGACCGATTGATTAAAAAGCGCTCAGAACGCAAGGAATCGTTCTTGCGGTTTTTGCGTTTTGTTGTCTGCTCTCCGATATCCATAGCTTTCAAAGGGTTGGCGTTTTTTACCAAGTTGGCTAGTGTTCTTCTTTCTATTGGATTGCCCTATGGTGTTTATTGCGCATATCGGGTTGTTCGCGACATGATGAATGGCGTTGATTTATTTGACGCTTCTCATTTCAAAGGGCTTCTCATTTTTATGGCATTTCCTTTTTTGGGGTTTGCTCTTTCATATTTGTTTACTGCAATATCGTCCAAAGCAGAGGATATATTGTGATTATTTATTTTTACGAGTAGTTGAAAATATTCAAAATTTAGCGCATTATAAATATGCCCTTAACGTTATATAGCAAGCATAGGTAATTGTGCGCACACAATGACCGCTTGCTAGCCACATGACATAACGTCATGTTGGGGCAAAGCCCCCTAAAACCCCCTTTCGCATCATCGTCGCCGCGATGTCTGCCTGTCAATATTCGACCATGCGAACATTAACCATCAATACGATACTCGTCCTCACCGTGAGGATTTGGGAGAATGATAATGAAGTTGCCAATTTACTATTTGATTGTTTATTCGGTAATCCTCGCATTGTTTTTCGCGAGCATTCTTGTAAATAAAAAGGTTGGTTCTAATGTTCGAATGAAAATATTATATAAAATCGTCAACGTAATTTTGTGGGCGACGATGTATGTTGTCGTGTTGCTGTTTGCATAAGGAGTTGAACATGAAAAAATCATTCAGACATAGAGAATACAGGTTGTGTTTGTTTTTACTCGAAGAGGAAAAAGTTATGTTGGATAAAAAGGCTGATGAAGCAGGGATGTCTAAATCCGAGCTCGTTCGGAACTTAATAATGTATGGCGCGGCGCACGAGCGACATAAGTTTTCTAACGAATACGCGGGAAAGATTCTTTATGAAATAAATCGAATTGGAAACAATCTTAATCAGATTGCGTATGTTGCAAACAGCACAAAACATTTTAGTCGCGACGAGTTTGACAAGATGGTTAAGAGCTATAACGACCTTTTGAGTTATTACACAGAATACATGGTTGATTCGGAAGAGGGGGCATAATGGCAACCACTAGAATTCATTCAATTACGTCTACGCCCAAAGCCGCACTCGATTATGTTGTTGCCGACAAGGTAGAGATGTTTGATTCGGAGGACATGTTGAACAAGAACGTTCTTTATGTTCTTGAAGGAGAGCACGTTGTTCGATATCCTACCTTGTCTTCGTTTGTTTTTAATTTATCGGGCGCAAGTTTTTATTCTGGGAACGTAGACCGTGAGCCATATAAAGTCTATCAGTCGTTAGAGGCGTTTGCGAAAGAGAAGGGAAAATATCACCAAGATGCGTTTGACACGAAGTCGGGACGTGAGGTTTCAATGTGGCACTTGCATCAGAGTTTCAACGGGAATGAGGTTGCTCCTCATGTTGCGCATGAGATTGGAATAAAGCTTGCGGAAAAATTATTTGCGGGTCATGCCGTTACCGTTTCAACACACACGAACACGAACAACGTTCATAATCACTTTATTATTTCGGCATGGAACGACAAAGGATTGAAGTGGAATAACAGCAATAATAACTATCGCTTAATTCGAAATACGAGCGACCGCTTGTGCGAAGAGTATGGTCTTCACGTTCTCGATTCGACGAAGGAATATCGCCTTAATATGTATGTAGACAAACAAGGCGTATCGAGAGCGTTCGAGCCAACAAGTCGTAAAATAGATATTATAACGGAACGTGATGTCGGCGTTTCTTTGCCCGATGATGTTTCTGGGTATCGACAAACCGATGCGTATGTTGATGCGGTTGTAAAAAAAGAGTCCGTTTCGGAAACAATAAAAAAAGATATTGACGCGGCGTTACCGTCATGTGCATCGTATGACGACCTCTTGCATCGTCTTCGTGAAATGGGTTACTCCATTCGCGACAAAAAGAAATCTGGTGAGTGGCGTGAACATATTTCTTATCAGCCGCCTTCCGCTCTTAAAGGAACAAGGGAAAATAAAATCGGGGATGGATATTACTATACGCGAGAGAATCTTACATCTGTAATCGAAGGGGCTTCTCGCGAAGCGCCGTCCGTCTCTATCGTTTCTGACGTTCCGTATGTCGAAGAATATGTTTATCCTGCTTGTATGACCCGCGCTTTGAATGATGACTATAAGGCGGTAATTGACTCCGCCTCGTCTTCTATATCCGTTGTTCCTCGGTCGTCGTTTGAAAAAGAAATCGTTACGCATATTCGTAAGGACGACAATTATTTGCGGCGCATTTCTGACAGCATAAGTAATGTTTCTGCTTCGAAAAGCAAGCCCGCCGTGTCTGCATCTTCTCCGTTGAGAGACCATTCCTCTCGGAAGGACAGGTTGATTGAGGACATTCAAAACGGTCTTCGAAGCTTGCGCTATATTGAGACCCATAACGTTTCTGGTATAGGTCACATGGTTGTAATTTATTCTGCGGCAAAAGAAAATCATCGAAAGGCGCTCGTTGAATTTTCAAGCGCAGAAAAGGCATTGTCTCAAGTTGCCCGTCTCGTTTCCGTCCCCGATGATGCTCGGAGGTTGGCTAACAGCATTCAGTCGAATAAGGACGACGTTTCTTACCAAATCGAAAACTTATCGGGTGACTCGGAATTACTTCAAGAATATAACACTCTTATTGCCCGTCATAAACTTGATGACCCTTCCGTTATGAGCGAGCTTCGTTTGAAGCATGATGAATTTTCTGCGAGGCGCGATGATATTCGTTCCTTAATTCGAAAGGCGTCGAATGATGTCCTTGAGGTAGAAATTTGCCTACACACTTTCGAGCGAATATACGGAAAGGAATATGTGCGCGACGTGGTGTCCGCCTCACGTCAAACGGACGAGGCTCAGAGGGACGACAAGGAACGGGGCGATAAAAACAGGTCTCGCTAATTGTTTTGTTACTAACTTAATTACACTTTCACAACTTCAACACTAATTTGGAGTCGTATTCAAAAAAAACAAGCCGCTCAGGTTCTCACGGGCGGCTTGTTTCGTGTTTGTTGTTCGTTGCCTCATTCTTTTAACTTATTCTTTGTTTCGCGCAGGAGAGGCTTTGCAGGCTTAAATACGGGCATTGCCTTTGAATCTGTCTTGAGTGTTCCAAAGTTGGCGATTGAGACTTCATCCCCTTGTATAAGGGCGCTTGCAATTACCTCGAAGGTCGCTTCGATTGCGATGACCGCATCTTTCATAGACAGTCCTGTTTTTTTAGAAATTCGCGAAGCAAGTTCCGATTTTCTCATTGCGACCTCTCCTTGTGTTGTGATTCTTTACATTTCGTCTTCGTCGGTTGGGATGTCGCCGGCGGCGGATTCCGTAAAGGAGGTTTGAAAGGGAATTTCTTTTTTGATTTCGTTCCACTCTTCATCCGTCAGTCGGGTAACTTTTGCCGAGAGCTCTTCGAGCATGGCGATAATATCGGCGTCATTGCTGACGTTTCGAGCGTAAGTCATCGCCTTGACTACGCTCTCTTTTGTGAATTTGGAAAGCGGCGTTCCTGTTTGTGCAGAGTTGAGATAGAGTTTTTCGATGTCCGTAAAAATATCCGATTTTATCATTATGATTTCTCCTTATTCTTCATATATCTCTTTTACAAAGAGGGTGTGCATTGCTTTTCTGGGAAAGGTTTGGGTCGGCATGGTTCGGATTATTGCCCCGCAGTCCTCGAGGCGGCGCAATGCTTGTGTAACGGTTCGCGATGGCATTCTGACAGCTTTGGCAACGTCATTAACGGACATGTGCAATATTGCTTCGTCGCTCTTGCCTTTAAGCGCAATATCAAGCGCCGCCGCGTAGAAACGCTTATGCGCAAACGTTAGCGTTGTTCCGCTTGCTTCTGCGAGCTTTTGAAGCCGCATCATAAGGATTCCCTCGGGCGCTTTTACATTTTTGCGCACGTCATCCCTCTCCTTCGCTGTCGTCGTACATCGTGTCAAATGGAAGCTCGTCATCTTCTATGTCTGAATTGAAGTTTTTCATATCGTCGGACGACTCGTTAAAGTCGGAAATAACAATGTAAACGGTTGTGTACGTTTTCCCATTGCTTGTTATTTCTTCCTTTTCAGTCCATCCCTTCACGATGTCGATATATGTTCCGTTGCGTAGCGCCTTTGCGGGCTCAAATGCCTTCCCTACGAAGCGCCCTTCCCAATGCGTGTAGACGCGCTCGGGTACGGGCTTCCCTTGTTTATCGAGAACGACCTCACCTGTTTCCTTGTCGTGTTTGGGGCGTCCTGTTCTTTTGGATGTTCGCAAGTCGGCAAATAGCATTTTTTCGCTGACCGAATATCGCATGGTTACGTTGCTTACCGCAACATATCGACTCGGGTTGTTACCGATGTTAAAGCTCATTTCGCTATTCTCCTTTCGAGCGTTTTAGTTGTTCATCTTCATATTAGCACAGCGTACTTATTTTGTCAATTACTTTTACAAAAAAGAGAGGGCGGTTATCCCGCCCTCTGCTCAGTCTTCGTCTGTACCGATGCGCGGATGTACATTGTACCGTGCTCGGAGCTCTTCTTGCCGCCGTCGGATGTCTAACAAGGGGAGCGTGCGGATTTTAATTATCGCGTACTCACGTTCAATGTTGAACATTTCAACCTCGTACTCTTCGTCGGTAGTCGGAGTTCTTGTGATGTTTTTTATGCGGTCAAAAAGGTTTTGTCCCATGTTATGTCCTCCTCCTTACCTTCCCTTTTCGGTATTTTTTTCTTTATCCGAACGTTCGGGCGCGGTCTCCGTTTTTTGTTGTGCCGCTTTATCCTTTGCGGCGTCTATTTCTTCTTTCCATTGCTCTTTGGTCTTATGCGTCGTGTTTACGTCAAGCGCTGTTGTCAGATTGTTTTTGTCGGTCTCCTTTTGTTCGTTCTCCTGCGGGACGTATATTTTGGTCTTGTAATGCCCCTTTTCCTCGAACGCTTCTGCAAGGGAAATTTTGACCTCTCCCTTCTCTTTGCTTCGCGTCGCGATGCTTTCGATATGGTCTTTAAGCCCCTTTTGCGCTCCGTCGCCTATGTCGATGCGGGTATGAATTACGCTCATCTTGCCGTCGGGCGTAGGGGCATATAGGGATATGTCACATTTCGTATAAGGATATGATACACCGTTTTTGTTTGCCTCGCCTCGTATTCCTTGTATCTGTTTCTCTGCGCTCTCGATAATTCGGTCGGCGATTTTCGGATGACATATTGTTCCGTTTTCGAATACGGGCTTGCTCGTCCAGTTTTCACAGAACGATACTTCAACGACCGCGCCGTTTTTGGCGGCATTATCGACAATCGCGGTTGCTCGGCTGGCGACGTTTGCGACAAACGATTCGGGGGCGTTTTTGAGCTCTCCCTTTATGTCTCTTGATATCACCTTGCTTTTTGCGATGTAGTCTATTTGGGCGGACGTGAGTTTTGCCAATTCGGGGTGAGTTTCCTTCATTGACTCAAGTACTTTTAGGGGTGCTTTATCATACTTTGCTTTGAGCCCGCCTTGCTGTTGTTCGGATAAGTCAACAAACCGTTCGCTCAACATGTTGAATGTCGCGCTGTTGCGGTCTAGGCGCTCTACGGCGGATTCCAGTAAAGTAATTGCCTTGTCTTGCTCTTTGCGCGTTTCTGCGGTATTCAGGAGCTCTACGTTGTCGTGCATGATTGAGACGTCTTCGGTTCGCGTCTCGAGAATGGCGGTCTGTTCTTTGAGGACTTCCATGATATCCTTGTTTGCTCCGTGCGCTTGTGCAAGAATCGGAAGCTCTCGTTTTGCTCTTTCTATGCCGTCGATTTGTGTTTCCGTAATTGTCAAATATTTATCTGTCATTTTTTTAATTGTGTCTTTGTTGAGTTTTGTTTCGTCTTTAATCGTGAGGTCGAGATTAAAGCCTCTGGTGTCAAGCTCTGCCTTAATGTCGGCGGTTAAAGCGCGGGTTTCCTTGTAGATTACTTCAAGAGATTTCTGAAAATCTTGGAGTGAAAATCCGTTTGTATATGCCGCCATATAATTAAACGAGCTTGTGCTTGTCTCTATCCCGAACGTGCTCGCCGTCGAGTATGCAACCGCTTCGGCTTGCGTTTCTTTGAGGCTTTTGTTTATATCGTCAACACTAAGCCCCATTTCTTGCGCGAGCGCGTTTTGGTCTTTGTGCAGGTCTGCGTGAGCCATTTCGTGAAGGAGCGTTGAGCATTTTTCGGTTAGCGGGAGCGAGTTTAGTATGGTGATGGTGTTGGTAAGGCGATTATATGTCCCTTGTGCTCCCGACTTAATCTCTTCTTCGACAACGGGTACGCCCCTGTTGGAACAAACGCCTTGCAATGCCTCATAAAGACGCGCCATCTTAACGGGGTCTTGTGAGGCAACTTTGGTGTCCAATTCTGTTGCGAGCTTTGCCTGTCTTTCGGGCGTGTTGACGATTTTGGTTTCGCCGCGATTGTTTTTAATCGGCTTCCCGTTTTTGTCGTTGACGACCTCTTCTTTTGTAAATCCTCTTTTTACCCAAAGATACTCGGGGACAATACAATCTTTTACGTCAAAGACTGTTCCCGCCGTGAACGCGATGGGTACTTTTCCGAGAATCGCTCGGTCGATATATTTTTTCATTTCGTCGTCGTTATTAAATATCCCTCTCTCTTTGCCGTCGACTCTTATTCCCATCAAATGATTTGAGCGGTTCATTGTAAATTCGATTTTACTTCCGCCTAATTGGTGTGTGACGACGGGCTCACTACGGTCGCGCAACTGAGTAAGCAAGTCTGATTTGATTGCGCTAAACAATCCGTCTTTTCGGTTTTCTTTTGCCATAACGGGGATGATAATTTGCGCTCCTTGCGCTCCTTGTTTTACGTTGCGCCCGAAATCCTTCCATTGGTCGTAGCCCATGACGTGAGACGCCTCGGGCTTTTGCATCCATACGAGCATTGCGTTTGTAAAACTGTAATTGTTGTAAAAGAGCTTGCCGCCCGTTGCAAGCCAATTTTTGAATTGGTCGGAGTCAAGCGCTTGCTTGATTCCGTTTTCGAGCTGTTCTTTTAACTTGTCTTTTTTAGACATGTCGGGCTGTTCTTTGTTTTCCATGTCTTCGCTCCTTTCGTTTGTATGGTTCTGATTGAAGAATTTAATGAACGTTTGTTGCTGTTCGGGGGTTAAATCGTGTCGCTCCAACGTGTTATCCATGCGGTTTCCTGTTGATATGTAATATGTGTCGTTTTGACTCATAACGGCGCGTTGCATGTCTTCTCCGTTATACTCGATGTTCGCCATATAAACCATGTCTTTGACCTCGTACCCCTTGATTATAAAATTCTCGGGGGGAAGGTCGGGCTCTGTCTTTGCCATCGAATAGGCGTACACCTCTCCAACGGCTTCGTCAAATAACGGCGGAGTCATGTCGTAGAAATCTGTTCGCAAGATTGACCCCGTGCCGACGCTTTGTTCTCCGTTTGACGTTTCAGTTAGCTGTATGAGAAGTTTTTCCCCTTCGTTGTACATGGAGAGGCGAAGCGTTCCGTCTTCTCTGAGGGGCGCGTCTTCGAATATTTGATAAAGCCCGTTATGCGCATCGAGTTTGGCAACGCCGAGTTTTATTCCTTCCTTTCCTTGTTCGCGAGCTATTTCTTCATATATTTTAATGAGAAGACTGTCCTCGGGTCGGTCATTATCTTTGAGTAATTCCGCAAGTTTGTGAAGCGTATTTTCATCTGTTATGTAATAGTTTTTTGCGGCAGTAACATGTTCGTCAAGCGTTCCGTAGTCACTATCCGTAAGCGTATAGACGGTTTGGTGTTCTTTTTCGGCGAGCTTTAGGTTGGTTTCGATTGGCATGTGGTCGTTGACTTTTTCTTTCAAGCCGCCTTTTTCGAGAACGAATTCTTTTATTTTGTCATCCGCGTCTACGAAAAACGAGTCCCTTTCGATTGGGTCATACTTTTCTTCGACGTATCCTCTAAATATAGCGCGTCCCGTTGGCTCATAGCCTCTCGTTCTTTCAAGCTCGAACGGCACATACCCAACTTCCCGCCAGTCGGCAATCTTTTCTTTGAGATTGTCCTCGAGATTTCCGCGCATAAAATCAGCGGAGTCGTATACGTATTCGCCCGTGATTACGTGCTTAAATTCAACGTTAAAGCCTCGCAGATAATAGTCGTCATATCCGTAATTCTCCTTTTTGTCTTCTTTCCAGTCGACATAGGCTTCGCTTGCGGATATATAGGTCATTTGCGGTATTTCGTATAATTTTTCGGGATATTGGGCGCGTTGATAGGATTGTGGAGGCTCAGGGAGATAGTTCTGCGGGTATAGCGCCTTGTCTATCTTGTGTTCTGCGTCTGGGTCGTCGTTCACGACGCCCGTAATCCACTCTTTTGCTTCGACAAGGCTCTCGAAGGACATTGGTACTGACGGGACTTCGCCGAGATATACGATATTGGTTTCATAGCTGTCGATTTTGTCATACTCGTATCCGCTTGCAAGCATGGCGTTGTCAATTTTTTCCTTGTACGCCTCAATGATGTCTTTTGCTATGTTGTCTGCAAAGAATATATCGGGCTCTTTTATGAGCGCTTCTGCGTCGCGCATTACATATTGCTCTTCGCTGATTTTATGTTCTTCGATGGTTCTTATATATCTGTCGCGTTCGGGAAGAATGTTTTTGGCGTATCGAGCGTCCATCAGTTGGTCGAGCAGTATTTCTTTTGCGAGCTTTGTTTTTGGGCTTGTCCATTCATATGCTTCAAGGCTCTTAATTGCTCTTTCTAGGGCGCGTTCGTGATAAAGACTACACGGCATTGGGTTTGTCGGGCGGGCGCTGTATTCATATGTAAGGCGTTCGGGATAAAGTTCTCTTGTGATGGCGTAAGACTCTTTGCTCTGCGGGTCTTTTTGTATATATTCGTTGTTTAACCACGCCTCCGCATCGTTAATTGTGCGGAATATTTTGGGGGATTCGCTTTCCTCTCCCTTAAAAACAATCTGATTCAGCGCATCGAGGGCGTCGGGTACGGTTTTTGCTACTGGATGATAACCGTAACTTTTTGGGATGTCGATTTCATACCCTACTTCCCTCATTGCATTTATGACTTTCAATTCGTTTTTGTCTTGTGCGGTTTTTCGAGCGGCTTCGATACGGTCAATCATGTGTCTGTCATCGGTTATTTTCACTCTTTCGGGGTACAGGGCGAGGCGTATGATGTCTTTGGTTGTTGATAATTCGGGGCGCGTGAAGTTGGGATAATTTGTCTCGGGATGCAGTATCCGACAAAGCCAATTTTCGGCGTCTTGGACAGTTGGGAAGCGTTCTATGTGTGGAAACGGGGGGTATTGCGGGTTGGTGTTATTAAATTTCACTTCTCCCTGATAGGGTTCTGTTGTTTGGGTAAATCCGAGCGCCTCAAACGCCGCCTCGACTTTTTCTGTTTGTTCCCGTTCCATTTCAACGCCCGCGGCTATAATGCGTTCTTTTTTTCCGCTCAGTACCTCGGTTATGCGGTTTCCGAGCGTTGCTTTTCTTTCTTCCCATAAAGAATAGGCGCGTTGATAGTTGTCTATTTGACGAGGCAGTTCATTGTATTGTCTGATAATGGAGGGGTCTTCAACCTCGTTCTCGGCGAACGCCTCTCTTACGTAATTGAGAGAAGCAATGTTTCCCACCATCAATTCAAAGGCGCTGTCTTCTAACAAGTCGGAGCGCGTTTTTGTTCCTCGGGCGTCATCATATCCGTACTGGTCATATTCGTGCATAAAGCTGTCTGCTCGCGCCGCAAGCTCATATGCGGAGTCTTGGAGCGTTTCTCGGCTTTCGTCGTTTTCGTTTATTTGGATTAGCAAATTTTCCGCGATTTCGCGTTGCTGTTGGTCGGGGGCGGTTTTGGACATTTCTTCTAATCTTTCGTATCTGTCAACCGTCTGACTCACGCCGTCTGTACCGATTTCCCGTGCGTAAAAATAAACCGAGCTTCTTTTCGCAATTTCGGTCTCTGCTTTGGCGAGGATGTTTGCTATGTTCTCTGTAAGGTCTTTTTCACGATTTTGAAGCTCTTGCGGCAGGAGAACGATTCCGAGCTCTTTTTCCGCCGAGCGTACTTTTTGAAAGCATCCGAGCTCTTCTGTCATCGTGAGCTGATTTTCTATTTTAATGGCGGTTGTACTCTTGTTCTGCTGAATGCTTGCATTAAAGTTGCGGATAGGTTCATACCCGTATTGTGTGACGCGATATGCAATGTACGGCGCGTCGTTGTCTGCTCCGTGGTCGGCAAATCGAGCCCTTGCGTCCGTAATGATAATGTCTCCGTTAGATGCCGTTGTCCCACCTTTGGTTGCCGCCTCTACTCTCTCTTCGAGACTTGTATCCCCCGTCCTCACCGTGAGGAGACGGTTCTCCCCGTCCCTCATTCGAATGGTCATTAACTCGTAATTAGACGGAACGGGTGTTGATAAGTCGATTTCTATTTGCGTAACCTCTGGTTTTGGCTTCATTACGGCGAGAACGCTATGGATGTCTTTTTCGCGAGACTCCCTTACCCGAGTAACGTCGTCGAGGGCTTGTGTGAGCCTTCCCATTGCCTCAATTTTTTCCGCTTCGTCAAACGGCGCGGTCATATTGTCTATCATTTTGGTTTCCACCTCAAAGGGAGAGGCGTTTGCCCTCAATAGCAATGCCATTTCTCTAATAGGGAGGCTGTCGAGCGATTCTCTTGTTGCTTGTTTCGTGTCCATTCTGACGTTCCTTTCTTCTCGCTCGGGGAGCGGGCTTGCTTCGCTATATGTGTCGCCAATTTTTACGAGGTCTTTTGCCGTGCGAGGCAAGTTTTCCTTTTCGTTCCACTCGAGACTTTGCGGGTCGATGCGGATTTCCGTGCTATTCTCGGACGGTCTTGTGATGCTTATGCTTTCTCCTTGTGCAATCAAGCGCTCTTCGGGGACATACGCACTTAGCGTTCCGTCCGCATTTATGTCGATTGCCATTCCTTTTTGTAGCGCCTTTTCGCGGATGTTTTCTGCGCTTCTTACGCGCTTTTGCATTTCTGTTTTGTCGCGGTCTTTGGGCGGAATTTCTTCGCGGACATCTTCTCTTTGCAAAACAATCCGTTGTAGGGCGTCCGCAATATGAGGCACGCCGCTGTCATAACGTATTCTGTTTCCCTCCCATGTTCCTTTGCTTGAGTTTATGTCGTTGAGAAGCTTGATTGCGTTGCCTCCCGCTTCCTTCCATTTGTCGAGGTTGTGCGTATAGTCGTCCAACAAAAAGTCGTTTTCTGTGATTCCGCCTTCGATGTAGCTCGCCTTGTTTTCCCCGCATGGAACGAATATGCGCTGTTCCTTTCGAATGTTCGGCATGTATTTGTCGAGCCACTCGTTTTTTTCTTTTAGCGCGTACTCGCTTTGCGTTAAATAGGCTGATAATATGTACACGTCTATGTTTGGGTTGTGCCTATTGAGCCCGTTAATTGTATCAAGAACGTTTATATGCGGCGCAAGGTTGCGAAAGTATCCTTCTTCGTAAAGGGCGCTTTGTGCCACGGGAATAAACGTGCTCAGCGTCCCGTCCATATCCACAAATAGTCTTTTTCGCGGGGCGTCTATTTTGGTTAGGGTCGGCGTAAGCTCCTTGTACATCAGGTTGCGTCGCACGTTCGAATAGCGCCGCTCAATAGAATACAAGGGCTTATCGCTTTCGTACACGATGCCCTTGTCTCTATCAATTCGTATTTTGTTTTCGTGAAGTATCATGGGGGTGCGCTGAGCCAATCGATATGTGCTGAACATACCGTAATTATTAACGTCGTTTTCTTTTTTTATTACATCGAGGATTGCTTTTCGCACCGCTTCGGATACTGCCATGTCTGCGCCTCCCGCCTAACGTATTCTCTCTTCGTCGGAATGGCTTGGGGGCTTGATTTCAACGGCAGATGTATGGGGTGCTTCCACGCTTTTGTTTGCCCTTTCTCGGGCGATTTGTGCATTGTAGCTATCCATGTCGTAATAGCGATGCTCACGCTCTCTCGGGTTTTCTAGGCTATCAACAATTTCTCTGTCGTTTCGCTCAAATTCCGTGCGTTTGGTTATTTCGTGTAGTCGGTCTCGATACATCTGCGCTTGTGCGTTGCCGATTACCGTTATGTTTTGCGCGAATCCGACTTGCCCGTATGCGGAGTTCACGTCGACCGAAAGATTTTCCTTGTCCGCTTTGGTTTTTATATTTTTTTCGCTTTTTTCAAGCTCCCGAAGCGTCTTTTCGATTTCTGTCGATGCCAGATTGCGATAATGTTTTTCAAATAGTGCCATTTTACATCCCCCTTATGTGCTGTATACCGTGTTGGTAATGCAATACACCATGTTTAATTATATACCATTGAGCGCAGATATTCAAGCGTATCTCAGGGGCGGGCAGGTCAGAGCATCGCACATCCAACGTTGCAGTAGGTTTTTCCGTCTTTTTCCTTTTTTACAAACGAAAATTGCCCCTTATATGTTTTTCCGTTTGCGGCTGTACATCGTTTTACAAGAATTTTATTGGCAATAAAAGATAGCGCTTCGGCTTCTGTCAGAGGTTTTTTTGTTCTCTGAATAACGGTTTTGTCGTCCAGAGAGAGTTTCCATCCGCAAGAACGTTGAGAACAATAATACAATTTTTGCGTTCTTCTTCCCTCTCTTTTCGTGTACAGATATACAGGTTCTCCGCACCACGGACAGTTCCCGCATGTCTTTTTTTCGGTCTGAAAGGAAACGCCCGTCTCAACGGTTTTAACTTCGTTGATTTTTTCGCGGATGAACGCAATAAAGTCGCGCATAAATTCTTCTTCGGTTGTTTTGTGTGCAACAATTTCGGCTATTTTTGTTTCCCAATCAGCGGTTATTTTGGGGCTATATATTTCGGGTGGAAGAATTCTTATGACGGACAGTCCCTTTGCGGTCGGGATAAGATAGTTTGTTTTACCCTTCTTGAGCGCCTCTATAACGCCCGTATCAAACAGTTTTTTTATGATTTCCGCTCTCGTTGCTTGTGTTCCTATTCCCTTTCCTTTCAGAATAGCGCCGTTTTCTATGCTCGCGCCCGCGTTTTCCATTGCCGTCAGCAAGGTTGCTTCCGTGTGAAGTTTGGGAGGAGAGGTTTTTTTAGAAATGGAATCGCACTTTGTAACGTCAACGGTCTGCCCCTTTTGAAGCAGGGGTATTTCTTGTGTGTCTTCTTTTTCCTCTGCATCGTCTTGCTCGTTGTCGTCTTTACCAAAGAGCTTTTCTTGTATTTCTTTCCATCCTTTTTCAATCGGGCGTATTCCGCCAGACTGAAATTTCATGCCGTTTTTCATCTGAATAACGGCTTTGGTCTGTTCATATTTATAGGGCGTCGACAAGGAGACAATAAGACGGCACAAAACGAGGTTTAGGACGTTTCGGAGGGCTTCGGTCGTAACGCCGTCTTTGGAGGAAGCGCTGATACTTTTTATGTCGAAGCCCTTGATGTTTTCGGTTGGGATTAACGCATGATGGTCAGTAACTTTTTTATCGTCACAGATGATGTTGTCGATGTTGAGTCCGATTTCGATGACTCTTTGCGCGCTCGCTCGATAGGGTTCAATATTGCTCAGCTCGATGACCCGCGTTTTTAACAGCGGCACGATGTCGCTTGTTATATAGCGGCTATCTGTTCGAGGATAACTGAGCACCTTGTATCTTTCATACAATATTTGGGCGCATGTGAGCGTTTCTGCGGCGGTATACCCGTATCTTCTGTTGGCGTCTCTTTGAAGTTCTGTTATGTCGTAAAGTTGCGGGCGATTTGTCGCCTTTTTAACCACCTCATAAGAGATAACTGTTCCTTCTTTGCCTTGCTCGACTTCTTTTGCCAGTTTCTCTGCTACGGCGCTATTAAGCAAGCGCCCTTCCTCGTCTTTGTCAGAGGCTCTTATCCGTCCTTCGTCGTCTTTTTTCCATACGGCTCGAAAGGGCGCGCCGTTACTCAGGGACGCCTCTATTACGAAATAATCCGTGACATGAAAGTTTTCAACGGCAATGTATCTCTTTACGACAAATCCGAGCGTTGGCGATTGAACGCGCCCGACATTGATTCCTTTTTTGTACTTGATGGTCTCGGCGCGTGACATGCTCATTCCCATTATCCAGTCGGCTTTTTTCTTGCAAAATTCGCCGCGAATAACAGGCATAAATTCTTCCTCGGTACGCAAATTGTTCATTGCGTGTCGAATTGCCTCATCTGTCATAGACGTTGCGCAAAACCGCTTCACGGGCTTTTTGCATCCCGCCTTTTGACGAATAAACCATTGCAGAATATGTCCCTCTGCGCCCATGTCACCACAGTCGATGATATATTCTACGTCTTCTCGGTGCATAAGTGTTTTTACGACTTCGTATTGGTCTTTGGTGCTTTCGATAACAACCAGTTTGAATTTATCGGGGACGAGCGGAAGTTCGGCATACGCCTCTTGCGCTCTTTCCCCAAACATTTCTTTTTGGGATACGTACCCGTATGCCTCGGGCTCTGCAAGCGTGATTAAGTGTCCTACCGCCCACGTCACGATATATCCGTTGCCCTCAAGATAACCTTGCCCTTTTTTACCATCCGCCTTGATTACCCTCGCGATTTCTCTTGCAACGCTAGGCTTTTCGGCAATGCATAGAATCATTTTGTTCTCCTTGTTGCGGGCGCGTCCTCACGGTGAGGACGACGCGGCGGAGGAGCGAGATTTTCGATTTGTTTAATAATTTCTTCTTTGCTGACCCCTAACTTATTGCCATAATCGATGGCAGAGACTATTTTATCGTCTAAAATGAGGCGGAGTTTGTCTCGAATCTTTTCGCGCACATACGGCTTAACAAAGCATCCGACGCCCATTTTTTTTACGATAATGTCTTCTTCGTGCAGTTTGTCGATTATCTTTTGGGCAGTCGTGTTTCCAATCCCGTATATCTCGGTCATTTCAACGATTGTGGGAAGGCGTTCCCCCGCCGCATAAATGCCGTTCATTATTTTGATTTCGAGGTCGGTTTTTACGGCTTCCCACAAATTTATGTTGTTTCTGGGTACGTTCATGGTCGCTCCTTTTGCCTATCATTCTTCCGAAGTTTCGGTTTTTTTGCCGAGTTCGGCAATCTTTCCGTTGGTGATTGCCGCCAATACCTCGTCGATGGTAATGCTTCTTTGGTCGAGCTCTTTTGAGAGCGCCATGAGTTTTTCTTGGTTTCGCTTCATGAGTAAATTGTCGAGGTTTGCGGTTGCCTCTTTAATCTTGACGTTAATCCCCGCACGTCGTTCCTCAATTTCGGCTTTTTTCTCGTTGAGCTGATTTATTTTTTCCTCTTCTTTTCGGATAAGGGAATCAAGTCGATTTTCCATGTTTTTATCCTCTTTCTTATTTTTTTACTGCTTATTGTCCTTTTCTTTTACGAAGCCATATCCGCACAAAAAGAACCGCAAGAACCGCAAGAGCAATGATGATAGGAATGAAGTTTGACCGAACGCCCTTTGCTACTCCGTCCCAGAGCCCTTTTTCATCTTTTGATTTGTCGGCGGGCGTTATTGTTGTGGGCGTGGTTTCTGTCGTTGCTGTGTTTGCGCCCGTTTCCTTTGGGGTGGTGGGCTGAGGCGTCGTCGTTCCGTCGACGGCGGGATTATCGATTGTTACGTTTTCAAAAAAATTCACAACTCCTCCCGTGTTGAAACGGAGATAATATATCCAGTCCGTGATTTTTCTGTACGCTTCGGCTTGTTCGGTCGAGACTTTTGCGAGTGGGCTATATTGGTCGGCGACGTTTGCCCGAAACGAGTCGATGTCCCCCCAATAAGGGTCGGCATCAGGTTTGTCGTTTGAGTATAGAATGTTAACATAGAGCTCGTAGCGGATAAAACGTTCAAAGAGAGACATGCTGTTCCACTCTTCGATTGTTCCACCCGTATATTCGACATATCGATTTCCAAATTCTGCAACGGTATAATCGTCGAGTACTCTGTCGTAGCCCGAGTCGCCGTACATGAGTATTGCTGTTTTCATGTATTCGTTAAAGACTTGATTGGCTTCTTCGTTTGGGGTGTTGGCAACAAAATAAGGCGCGTCTGGGTTTGCCAGTAAGGGGCTGTTTTCAACCACTTTCCAATCCAAATATAAGGTTTCTCCTGCCGTGGTAAATGATTGCGGCGCAGTCCCGTCCGTATTTTGGATAAGGAATATCCCGTTGCTTGGAAACGATATATACAGGTCGAGCGTTATTCCAATCGGAACACTAAATCCGAGCGCCGCACAATCGGCGGTGTAATTTCCCGTATAGGATTTGTTGTTGGCTTTGTCAACCAGTTTGACCTCTACGGTGTCTTTGAATTGTCCGCCTGTCTCGTCAGCGATGGTAATAACTATCGTGCATGATGGCGCTTCGTCGGTTGCTTCCGTTGCGCGAATTGCGCCGCCCGTATATGTAACAACTAGGATTGCGCATGTTATGACCGTTAAAATTGTCCTTGAAAGAGATGATTTTCTCATGGTGTGTTCCTTCCCTTCGTTTTGTTTTTGCTTTAAGTTAGGTTAGTAGTTCATCAGTCCGTATCCGTATATTGACATGCTGTCTAGCGGGTATTTGTATATGATGACGCTGTTTTGTCGGTTTCCTTCAACCGTATATACATTGTCTGCGTCTCTGCCGATTACAAGCCCCACATGGTCGGGCGTTCCGTCTCGGTCATAGTCAAAGAATATGACGTCTCCCGTGACGACACCCTCTCTTCCGTAGGAGCGTTCTCCCCATCGTCCGTTTTCGGAAAACCATGCCGTGAGGTTTGGACAGTATCGGTTGTTCTCTGTGTATGCGTAATTGCTTTCTTGTCCGCTTTCCTTCATGCACCACCAAACAAAACACGCACACCACGGACACCATGTTTCGCCCATGCCTGAGCTTCTCAGATAGGGTTGTCCGCCCGTCATTCCCACTTGTGTAAGTGCTAGGTCAATTATTGCTTGGTTTGGGGTGCGTCCGCCGTCGACCCACACCACGCCAGAAAGGTCTTGTTCTGTCATTCCTCCGCCGTATTGAATCTGAACCATCCGTGCTAGTTCGCGATATAGGGCATATACGTCCATTAGGTTTCGTAATTGATATTCTTCGTCTTCGGTGCGGGCTGTTTTTTCCAACAATTCATCCATCGGTTGTTGTAAATATTTCATTTCGAGCTCGTTTTGTCCTTCGAGCGTTAGCCAACATTCGTATACTTGATGACCTTCGCACACATAATAACCGTTACAATAGTATCGCGTCGCGTAGATTGCCGCTCCGCTCGGGTAGTATCCGACGACCTCCCATACGCTATAATCACAGCTACACTTTTTATAGGTAAGGTTTTCGTGATAATGTTTTTCTAATGGAAAATTGACACACGAAGAATACGAGGCGTGGTATACGCCGCATGCTTCGCACCAGTTTGGCTCTCCGCTTCCGTCGTAAATGTCTTGTCCACAATATTCTACTTTGAAGACGTCCGTATATTGAAGTAGCGTGGTCATAATGTTTTCAAGTATCATATATGCGTCGGATTCATATGGTACTTGTCCGTACATCAGATAGTCTTTGATTATGATTGCGTTGAACATGGGTTGTACCATGTTTATAAGCTCTTCGTTTGTATAAAATTCGGCGGTGATTGTTGCCGCATCGGGGGTCATATATCCTTCTGATGTGGTTGTTCGAAAGCGCACGATATCATATGCCCCGCCGTTTACTTCTTGAGTGTCCCTGCATATAGTAATGACATCTTCAAGCTTCGCGGCGCGGTATGCGGGAATTCCATATGTTGGGTCGGAGATAAACTCGCGAATATCTCGGGTCATAATTTGTCCGTCCATGCTCACGTCAAATAGCCCACTCAAGAGCCCTCCCGCAACGGCGGCGGGGGCGGTAAGAATTGAAGAGGAGGCGGCAACGATACTGATAATCAGAATAAGCGGCAATACGACTTTTCGTCCTGCCATTTTGAATGCGCTTAAAATAGCGTTTACAACGGACTTTCCCGCACGGGCGACTGCGTTTCGCGTTTTGTTTCGCGCTCTAGCCCATGCCGCTCGTAATCCTTTTTGTCGGACATAATTAAGTCCGTTATAAGTTGCCTTTGTTGCCCGAACGGTCTTTTTTGCGGTTTTTACGGTTGCTTTGGCAATATTCTTTGTGCCTTTCACGGCGGTTTTCACGCCGTATGTTGAGCCCGTGATTACGTTTCCTGTTGTTGACAGCGCTTCGTTGTCAGCGCTCGCCAATACTCCCCCGATGCCAATAGCGAGACCGCTTGCCTTTCGGTACGCGAACGGCATGCCCTTTTTAACGGTTGCTGATGCCGTTTTAACCCCAAGTTTTGCGCTTGTTCTTGCCGCGGTTCTCGTGCGTCTCCATGCGGCAATCGTGGCTTCTCGTGTCTTTGCTTTTACAACATCTGACAGCTTCGTTTGTCCTGTTTGGATGCTTTTAAGCGAGCGTTTTGCCATGCGCACACGGGTTACTGCGTACTGTCCTTTAACAAAAGCGGTTTGTAGACGCCTCGCATAGATGTCTACGGTTGAGGCGATTCTCTGGGATGTTCTAGTTGCCGCAAGCCCCGACTTACTGGCTTGCTCCATCAAGAGTTTTCGAACGCTCTGACTCGTCATGGGCGACATCGCGCCGCTTGCGAGCCTTGCGGTGTTTGAAAGCGTAACAACCGCCTTTGCCGTAGTTAATGTAACGTCGTATGTGTTTTGTGCTACTTTTACTACGCGCTCTATGTTCTGCGGCGCGGTTTTAACCGCGAGCACGGCTAGGTCGGATGCCGTTTGTGCCGCTCTGAATCCGTGCGCGGCGAGAATTCCTGCGCTGACGACGCCCGCCGCCGCCGTTGTTCCGATGTCGTCGCTTTGCCCGCTTATTGCGGTTTGGGCTTTGTGGGCGACGATATTTCCCGTCTTGGAGATGGATGAATACGTGCTTGTCCCCGTTTTTGGAGATAGAGGGTTTTCAGATGTTTTGAGGATGCTTTGCGCGGGCTTATATGTGCTTCCGCCAATTATATAGTTGAGATTGTTTTGTATTTTGGCGGATGTTTCTACCGTTTTAACGCTCTCGGTGACAGGACGGGGTGTTCGTTTTCTCTGCTCCTCGGCGTCGCTTGTCTGGTTCTTTTCAGTCGCGTAAGAAGAGAACGACGTGACGGAGGTTTGCGTAGGCTTTGCCGCCGTCTTAGGCGAGAGCGACGATAGGGCGCTTGCATCATAGGTTTTTCCGCCAACGCTATATTTCATGTTGCCGTTTGTTTTTAGCGGGTTGTCCTTCATTTTTGCCTCTCCTCTTTTTTGGGATACGCCTATAACGCTTCGTCTTTGTCTTCTTCGATTTTTTCGTTGGGGTCTATCATCGGAGTTGTTTCAATAATGGTTTTTATTTTATACTCGATTTCGGTCTCTGTCATGTTTTCGCCAAAGCGGGTTGACATGAGCTTGTATAAGTAGGAGTCTTCGGGGAAGCGGTCTTCAAAAGGAACAATTATCTTTTCGGCAAAGATAAGACCGCTTCCCGCCTCTGCGCCAATAACAAAGCCCATTTGTGTTTCGGATATGTTCAGAAGTTCTGCCAATAGCTTCAAGTCCTCGCCGTTTTGGTTGAGCATCATGATGAAGTCTGAGTTTCCTATCATTCCTCGGGCTTTTTCGGTTCGGAGCAAGTCCTCGACGTTTTGCGTCAGTCCTGTAATGCACAGTCCGTATTTACGACCTCTCTTGTACAGTTGCTTCAAATATTCTGCTGAGAATTCGTTATTAAACATGACGTGTATTTCGTCGGCGTAACAGTATGTTCGGACGCCCCTGTTCTTGTTATCAACCATTCTGTTCCATATAAAATCGAAAATGATGGAGAGCGCGATTTGCCGCAGTTGGTCTCCGAGGTCTCGCACATTGAAAACAACCAGACGGTTGCTTACAGCAACGTTTGTTTTGTTGGCAAAGACATTCATGCTTCCTCGGGTGTAGTATTCTACGCCTACGGCAACCTGTCGTCCGTCCTCAACGCCTTTTTCCTTGTCGAGTTCGTTTTGCAAATCAAGGAGCGTTGGGATGTACTCTTGGTCAAAGTCATGGCTCATGAATTGCTCGTAACAACGCTTAACGCATTGGTCAACGATTGTTCGCTGAATAGGGGTAATCGTTGTTTTATTGTCGCCTCTACCCGTTGTTATCATGTCTTCGACAAGAGACATAATAAAGTTAGATTTTTTGGTAAGTGCTTTTGATTTTTTGAGGTCGATAGAAATGTCTTCTTTGTCGTCTTCGTCGAGTCCGTAATCTTCGGACATATCCATTGGGTTGATGTAATAGGAGCTATCGGCGGATATGTCGAGTACCGTTCCGCCAAATGCGCGACAAAAATCTCCGTACTCGTTTTCGGGGTCGATAATCAATATGCTTGTTTCGTTGTCATGCAGAAGCACGTTGAGAATTTCCTCTTTCGTCGCGAAAGATTTTCCGCTTCCCGATGTTCCCAGAACAAAACCAGAGGGGGTTTTCATGGCAGAGCGATTTACGATTATTAGGTTTTTGGATATTTGGTTTAATCCGTAATAGTATCCGTGCGGCTGAAATAGCTCTTGATTTGAGAACGGCATAAATATTGCCGTACTCTCGGTCGTAAGCGTTCTCTCAACGCAGGTCTTTTCGGGCGGGTATCCAAAGGGCATGGTTATCTTATACCCTTCTTCCTGTTGATAGGTCAGCGGCATAAGCTGAGTTGTGAATTTTCTTGCCTTGCTTTCAACGACCTTGCAATGTTCGTTGAGCTCTTCGATATCCGCTCCGTAGACAAGCAACGTAATGGTTACAAAAAACATCTTTTGATTTTTGTTCAGCATGTCGTCGTATAGCGCCTCAGCTTGCGCGAGCGCGTCTTTAATACTATGCTGTATCGTTTCGGGGCTGTATCCCGACCTTATGGCTCTTTTTTCTGCGTCTATTTTGTCCTTTTCAATTCCCGTAAGCTGTTTTTGTACAATCTTTTTTCCCTTGTCCTGTGCTACGGGCTGTATGCTGAGCGTGGTTGTAACGGGAAAATCATTGTCGCATAACTCGTATAAAAATTCGTCTGAAAGAGATGCGGGGAGATTACTTAAATACAAGGCGCGGACAAGGCAGTTGTCGATTACCATATCGTTTTTGTTGAATTCAAAGGATGACGGCGCGATATAGTCCTTGCTCGAAATTCCTTGCGTCTTTATGAAGTCGTAATCGATGCTGAGTTCGCCCTCTCTTCCTTTTCTGAATTTGTCGTGGTAATACTCAAGGCGCTCGGACGTAGAAAGCATTTTGGCGTCGCTTCCGATTTTGCGAACGTTTTGGATTACTTCGCTATCGATTTTGTGGAATCGGAGCAATGCCTCGATTGGCGTGTCCGCATCCGTTGTAACGGTCAGGTACTTTTCCACCTGTATGTCGTTTCTTCCTGCGCGGATTTGACGCTTGAGGATGTTGTTGTATTCGGTTCTATGTCGGTCGTGCTCGTCTCCCGTCAGCGGGTACAATATTTTGTTTTCCTGTTCTTGGAGAGATATTACACGGTTGTCTATTGTGAAGGCAAAACGCATGTCTTCTCCAAAATAGTTCAAAAATTCACACAGTTTAGAAAATATTATAAGCTGTTCGTCTTCGCGAGCGATTCGGTAATTGATGTCTTGAAGCCGATACATTTTACTAAATTTGTTTGGAGTAATTTCAAACAGCCCCTCGTCATAATCAGCAATAAAGGGGATGCTTTTTTGTGTCGAGTTCGGAATGACAAGGCGGGCTGTTCTTCTCTTCTGCATCGATGCGTTTTGCTTTCGGATAGACTCTTTTCGGCGAACAACCGCTTTTTTTCGGTTGAGTGCGACCGTTTGATGGTATTTTTTCATCAGCGCCCGCTCTTTTTTTGTAAGCATATATCGCGGGTCGTTTTTCATCTTTTTGTTGATGTCCTGCGCCTTCTCCTCGAGGAGTTCAAATCCTGTTTTTCGCGTTTTTTTATTGTTATTCTTGTTCTCGTCCCCGTCTGGGGTCACGCCGTTTGCTGATTTTCCCTTTTTTGTCCTCACCGTGAGGAGCGCTACCTCGTCAACGTTAATATTTTCACCGTTTTCTTCGGCTTCTGTAATCAGCGCCGCTCGTTCCAAGCTGATTGATTTGCGGGTTTTTTCTTCTCTTCTCATTTCTCTCCTCGTTTTCGGACGCTCTTCTTCGAGTGCCATGTTTTGCCAGTTGCGGAAGGCGTTTTCGGTTACATATCTTCTCTTTCGGGGAAACAGGAATTCGTGTTTGAATATCGCGACAACGAATCTTTCCATCGGCATGCCGTTGAATTTGAAGTATCCAATAGCCAGAATTGGGAGGGCGATTGCAATAATAATCCAAGATAGCGTATCGTCGCCCATATATTTCCGCCCGAACCAATATAGGGGAACGCATATAAACAATGCGATGAGGGTCGCTAGGAGCTGTCTCGCATTAAGACCGAGCATAATTTTTTCCTTGTATTTTCTTATTTCTTCTGGAATTCGTACTGCAATCATTTTATTCTCCTTTGATTGGGGTCAGTTTGCATCGAGGATGGACTTTGCCCATTGACCGCTTTTTACGATTGACATGACAAGGACAATCGAGCCTAAGAGCATGGTGTAAATGACGTTTGTTACGGCGGTCGCGGCGTCTCCTTCGGATGCCGCCGCCGCCAATACAGTTATTAGTGCATTGCCAATAATTACATCAAATATTCGCATTACTATTACCATCATGACGCCCTGTAAGCAGACGGCGGCAAAAGCTTTGAAAAACTTGGACGTGACTCGGCTTATTCCCGCTCCGTCTCCGCCGCCAAGAGGGAAAAAGGCGCATGGAACAGGGCTAACAACCAGATATACATATATTTCAAACATACGTCCGTATGCAATAACTTGTACCATAATGCCGCATATTTTAACTGCCATAAGAACAATAAATGAGGAAAGAAAGAGACCGAGAATAGCTCCGAGTCCCGTTGTTTCCGCGAGAATGTCCTCGATAGAAGTGTATGCGGTTGTACCAAGCGTCGAGTTAAACGACGCAAGGCTTGTTACCCATTCTTGAGCTTGGACATAACATGCTTTCAAAAAGTCGGGGGCGATGTCAATACATACTTTTGCAAGAACCATTTTTACGCCCATTTTTAGTCCGTGTTCCCACTTGATTATGTCAACACGAGAGGCTACTTGTGCAAATTCTATAAGCAGACATATTCCAATAATTACGTAGCAAAAGGGTTTTAGAGTGTTGGATATTGCCAGTACCGTGTCCCAATCGCCTAGACCGTTGGCGAGTACGTCGGCGGCGTCGGCAAGCATTTCGTCAAAGCCTTGAAGCGATGCTTTCATAAGCCCCGCTAGCCAGTCTTTCATGTCATCAAACATCGTTTTGCTCCTTACATTGGTGGTACGAGAGTGGAGACTGACAACACATTATAAATGTTGCCAGTCTTCCGCCTCTTTTTCTTTAGGCAAAAAATGTGCTTGTAAGTCCCGCGATAGCGGTTACTATTGCCCCTGCAATGAGCGTCTGAATTCCTCTCGACTTTTGCTCTGCGTCATCGTTTTTCCATCCCAGACCGAACATGACGCCGCCGACGAACATAACGACTCCACCGAGGCGAGTAACCCACGTTGCAATCAAATCCGCAACGGTTGTCCATAACGTTTCCGCCGTAGTGCTCGCCGCGCTTGCCATGCTTATTGCCGTGAGGCTCATAAGTACAATGCAAGTAATCCACATAACATACCTCTCGGCGCGGATTCCACTTTGGATGCTCAGAAGCTCTGTCTCTTTGTTCACCTTTTTCACGATTTGTTCCTCCTTTTTTTTGCGGTTGCTTCTTTTATAAATAACGGCATAACTGCCTATTATTTTTAACTGTCGATGGTGTACTCCGCATTAACGGCGACTACATACCTTGCGATATCGTCTCCGATATCCTCAACGTCTTCTATATAAAGATAATCGCCTTCGTACAGATATTCGTCTTCTCCGTCTTCCACGTTCATTGTTTCGTTTGGCGCGGGAGCGAGATTTTCTCCTGCGTCCTCAATAATGGCATATAAGTCGCTCGGGGTAACGATAACCTCTATCCCGTTTTCCTTGCTGTTTGTAACAACCTCTTCAACGCTGTCGAGGGCAATGAGCGCGTCTACACGAGTATCATCCTCTTCGATGTCGGCGAGAGTGCCAATATACTCTTCGGCAGAGTACGGGCTTTCTTCGTTTCCGACGGGCGTGTAATGTACGTATGCTTTTCCAAACGAATTAAGCATGCGGGCGGCGTCCGTATTTATGTATATCTTATTCATTGTTTTACTTATATTCTCCGTTATGTGCTTAACTGATTCGCTTGCGAGCCTCGCCTCTTCTTCGCGGGTGAGGGCGACGTGCGCTTTTATGTTTACCTCTTCCCTTTTGGTTATTACTTGAGGCGTGTATTTGTAGGACAACGTTCTATCGGCGTCGCTCGTATATCCGTAGTTTGGGTGCGTTTCATAACTATATTTGGTCGAATAAAACGGGTTTCTTCCGCCGACGATAAACAAGCAATCGGTCTTTGGTATTTTTCGGATTTCGGCGGTGTCCATGAGGTCGCGCCCGATAACGTCAAAGTTTTGACTGCTTGTTCCGCTTCGTCCTCTTGTTCTCCCCGTTGTTTTTTTGTCGAACGTCCCTTTGCCGAGTAGTTTGCTCATGTATTCAAGTGTTTCCATGTGGGTGATAGCGCCCAAAAAGAGAAGGGTGTTGCAGTTGTCAACGATTACGCCCCACTCGTCTTTGTATAGGTTTTTAATTTGCTCGAGAGACTGTAAGATGGGGACAATTCCAATTCCGAAAGAACGAGCATACGCGAGAATTTTTACAAATTCTGGTATTTTACATGTGTTTGCAAATTCGTCGAGGATAAACCGCACGGGAACGGGAAGCCTTTGTCGATGGACTTGTGTTGCCGAATATTGAAGCTCTTGAAACATTTGCATGAAGAGCATTCCCGCGATGAAGTTAAACGTTGGGTCGGTTGGGGGAACAACAACGAAGATTGCCGTTAATTCTTCGCCGATTGTCTCGAGACGCATGGAATCGTCAGCAAATATTCTTTTTACGGATTTCGTCTTAAATGGCGCGAGTCTTGCGACCGCCGAGATAGCAATCGATTTTGCGGTCTTTCCTGCCGCCTTGCCGCGAAATTCCCGATACTGTTGTACTCCGATATGGTCTTCTCCGTTGTCTCTTGCAAACGTTTCTACAAAGTAATCGAGGTCGCTATCTTTTTTGTCTTGCTCTTCTTCGAGTGTCAACATTGAAATGAGGTCATTGACCGTATTCATGTTTCTCTGGTGCGGAACAAATCCGTCACAAACAAAGAAGAATATTGCCTGTAAAAAGAGCCTTTCCGCCTTGTCCCAGAACGGGTCACTTCCTCCGCGCTTTTCTCCGCCGTCCGTGTTGATAATAATAACCTCAATAAGAGACATCACGCGCTCTTCGTATCCCGCTCGCTCTGGGTGGATATACATGAATGGGTTATAGCAGTCGGATGCTTCTTTATTGTCTAGGTTCAATACACGAATTTTATATCCCTTAATCTTTTCGAGAAAGTGTCCGCTCTTTTCGAGAATTTCTCCTTTGGGGTCGGTGATAACATATGAGCTATGCGCTTGCAAAATGTTTGGCATAACAAAGCCTCTCGTTTTGCCCGAGCCCGAGCCGCCCAGTATGAGCGTGTTGTTGTTGAGGGCATAGTTATAGATACTTATTTTTTCGGTCTTTGTAAACAGAGCGTCCGCGTTTGCGTACTTTTTTTTGATTTTTTCAATTCGGTCTTTGGCGTGGAAGAAGTAATGGAGGTCTGCATCCCGCTTTTTCTTTTCGGATTCACACGCCTTCTCGTATTCTTCGCGGGTCATGTACCCCTTTTCTTTCTTGTCTTTAATTGAGGCAAGGGCGCTCTGATAGTCTCGCTTTATTTTTGCGGGCATCCACCCTTCTTCATAACTTGCTTGTGCCGCTTCTCTTGCTTCTTTTATTATCGTTGCTTTGCGCCGAGCGTATTCTTTTCGGTCGCCGCGATATTCATCGATGTTGTTCAGCGCTGTCTTCATCATGCCGTTACTTCTTGCGTCACAGGCTTTTCTAATTTCTTTTTCAGCAAAGTATCGCCCGATTGCGGTTCTGCATTTTTTTGCTCTTTTTATTTCTTTGAGCATAATGTTGGATGCGGTTAAGTCGCTTATATCTTTTTTAGAGCCCCACACAGCCGTTCCGAATTCTTTTCCTCGGATATATTTTTTCTTGTTGGTCGCGATGTAGGCGACAACAATAAACCATACAAAGCATCCCCACATGAGCGCTTTTTTTACGTTTTCATCCCACTTAAAATCTGTTGTGTTGTTGTTGAGGCTATTTTCGAAGTGCCGCATAAACATTTCGATGTTATTTGGCTTTTGCTTTGCCGCGGCGTCGGCGGGTTGCGTTTGTGCCGCCTCTGCCGTTTCTTTTTGTTCGGCTTTAACGGCAGTATTAGCCATCCCCGCATGCCATGATATGAACACGACGGCAACAAGCATTACGATTGCAAACAGTATCTCGAGCGTGTTGTCTTTTTTCTTCGGCTTCAACTTGTTGTGCTCCTTTTCGTCTTCGTTTCGTCCTCACGGTGAGGAATATTACCGCTCCATTGACTTGTTTGCGGACGTTTTCGATAGGTCGGGGGCTTCGGGTGTTGCCGCCGCTTTTTGGGCGCGGTTATTTTTTATGTCGTCTTTGTACGCTTCCATTGTTCTTGTTTTTTCGGGCGCGTTGATATCCTTCGCGGTGTCTTTTTCGGTCTCTGCCGCTCGTTCTTCAACTGTTTTGGAAAGCTCCTTCTCGGTCTCTGAGCGGACGATGTTCTCGGATTGCATTGCGTTAATCTCTTCTCTTCCGCTTATAAAGCCTTCTTTTGTTGACTCTAATTCCGACTTTTCGGTTTCTAATTCCGCGAGCTTTTCGGTCGCCGCGGTGTGGGCGGGTGTGCCTGTTTGTGTTACAAGCACTTCGCTTCGAGCAAGAGCGATTTCGTTTTCAATGTTAGACAGGGACTCAATATTATGAATTTGACGCCCGATAAGCGTTGCCTCAGCAACGTTTGTCTTTTGGGCGTCTGTCATTTCGTTTGTTACGGTCATTGCTTTTCCCGTTTGGCTGTCAAGCACCGCGCCGTTCTGATACGTTGCGCCGCATTTGTCGAGCTGTTGCTCGAGATTTGTTTTTGCGGTCGCATAGTCGCTTTCTTCGATGGCGTTTTTAACGGGGGTTAATTCGATTTGGTTTTGGGTTTTGTATTCAGTAAGAAATTTCTGATACTCTTCGAGCGAATAAAACTTGATGACGGCATCTGACATTTGAGACGTCTCTTTCATCTGTTTTTTTGTATCTACCCAATACGTAGGGGAGCGTCCGTCAAAACGTCCGTCGTTTGTCTCGAGCAGGAGTTTACTCTGGTTGAATATTTTATAATCCGTCTTGATGTATTCCTTTTCGTTGTACATTGCCTTTTGCGGAACACATACAATGTATTTATTAGGGTCTTTTGCATCAACAACAAAGGCGACCGTTTCCTTGTCAATTTTTCCGCCTGTCCAACGGTCAAGGGCGCTATCAAAATCAACGCCTCTTTGGGTTTTTCCGTCGACCACTCTTTCAACGACGTTCATGGTTTGCTCGTCGTTAAGGAGCGCACGGTTTTTATTGCGTATCACGTCAATTTCTTTTTTAAGTCCGTCAATGGTCAATCGGTCGACGTTTGAAATCTCTCCTTGACCTTTAATAGTTTCAATGTGGTTTTGTATCTTTTCGACCATCTTATCGTCGTTTAATCGCAACACAAGCGACCTAAATCGCGTTACATCCGATTCTTTACATTCAAGCATAAATTCTTTTGCGCCTGTTTCAAGGTTTTTTCTCCCGTCGCCTACTGCGGAAATGACGATGCCTTCCCGCTTGCATTGCTGTCCGAGCTCTCTAAAATCGTTTTTATCAAGGCTCACCCCGAGAACCGTCAGCGGCACATTTGCCGCAATCAGCTTTTTGTGTGCCACGAATCCGTAGATTCCGTCTATTTTTTCAACGGCTTTCCGTTGGTTATCGTCAAGCTTTGCACCTCTCAGCTTTAGAACGTCGAGTTTGTGTTCCACGGACAAATTTTTTTCCATTTTGTCATAGATGGCTTTTATCAGCGCGAGCAAGGCGTCTATCATCTTTGTGGCTACGTTTCCCATAACCTTTACGCCTACATTTCCCACTTCGCTTCCTAAGTCTTGCCTCATGTTGCGCCCCCTTCATTTTTTGACGTGCGTATCATGTATTGCCAATACAATACAGTATACACAGACAGCCTCAATTTTACAATACATTTTGTCATCTTTTTTATTTGCTTTCAACTCATATTATCTTGTTAAGTATAAACGAGCGATTGCATATTGACATCATATGTACATTGTGTTATAATGATTATGTCATTAGGAGGGCATATCAATGAATGGATTTGGAAGTATTCTTGAGTCGTGGTATTTGTCTGATAAATTTTTTCGCACGAGCGACGGCAAGGCGGTCGTGAAGATGTATGACGGAGGCGGACGTTTTGCAAATAGCGTTATTATGCCTACTTCCCTATACCCCCTTAATGGTGTTCCTCGTGTTTTTCATCACCACAACACTTCCATTGTCGACGACATGAGCGTGTTGTCTGCCTTCGATGCCGTTAGTTATAAAATAGGTCGTTGCTATGATAATAACGAGCGGGTTGTTGAAGAGCTTCGCCTTCGCAACGTGTCGGTATTTCCGTATGCGGGGTGGGCGTTTATTGGCAAGAACCAACTGCCCGTTCATCATTCGTGGGCGGTTGTTGGTAATAGCGTAATCGACCTTGCCGATGATTATACTCTTCTTGCTTCGGGGCGCCATGTTCCTGCGCCCGCTGAGAATGAGTCGATTGACAAGATGCGTTTGAAACTTGCATCGTTTTTTGAAATAACGAGCAAGTTTAAGAACTCTGTTCGTTGTTCTCCTGTTGGAGTCCCGACGCCTTTTATGCTTTATGTGGGCGCTCCTTGTGAACCGTCTGACGCCAGAAAGACATATCAGGCGCTTATGCGCGAGTATCCCCGTCATGAGGCACAGCGAAATGTTGACCCTTCTGGATTCAACGCGACGCAAAGGATATTTTACGATAAAGGCTTAATGTAGCTATTCCTTTTGTATCAGCGCGAGTGGCTTTCCACTTGCCTTCGGACGGACGTCGGAACGCACAAGAGCTTTCGCGACATAAACCGCTACGCTTTTTATTTCACGGTCTCTTGTACATTCCTTGCATGCGGGCTTTTTCGACTTTGCCGAAACCGACGCTGATTTTTCAAATCAGGGTTCGGTTTCGTTTTACTCAGCCTATCCCGCATTGTCCGCCTCGGCATTCTTTTGCGGGGCTACGCGCCCCGCTACCCCCCCGACCTCACCAACGCTGATTTTCACACTTCTTTTTTGTAATTCTTTTATGTTTGTTTGTTTATATACTTGACATTATATGTACGGCGTGTTATAATGAGAGAGTAAAGAGAAAGTGCTTCAGGGCTATGGAAAGAGGTAGTAAAAATGAAATCGTTAGAGAACATCTACAAGGACATCAAAAAGGACTCTATGATTGTTTTATGCAAAAACATTCTAGTCAGAAGTGATGGTAAGGTTGTTGAAACTTACCACGACAAGAAAAACATGTGCTACATCGATGTTGTTTTCGAATCGGGTAAAGTGTTTTCTATCGGAAAGCGGACAAACATAAGATTATACGTATCCGACCTAATCAAAAACTGCCAGTCTCAGATGGAACAGATAGTAGGAGAAGATGACGGATTAACCATAGAAGAAAAGGATAACATAATTGACAGGCTGAATATGGTTATCAATGGACATGCGAACTTGCAGGAATAGGAAAGAGAGGAAATGGTCATGACGACATGTGAAATGATTCAGAGGGTTGCTTTTGATAATAGTGTTGGAATTGGCGAGGTCTACGAGGATTTGGACAAAGGACATACTGTTATTTCTGTCGAAATCAGATGGGGCGATTGGAAACACGACCATTTGCGTTTTGATTATCTAATGCAAAACGTACTTCATGCCAAGCGTTGTGAGTCGGTTGTCGTTGAGGAAGATGGTTCGGATTGTTATTCGGCGATACACATATACTACTTTTAGTCGGCGGCGCTTGCGGAGGAGGTATTAAAATGTATACTTTTTGCCCCCTCCTCTTTCCTTTCGTTTTTGTGGTTTCTAAATCTCTTGTTCTTTTATTTTGCAAGTTGCATAATGTTTGTGTGGCATTTTAATACTTATGGAGGGATTTTTGTGCAACGAGTTTTTGGATACAATCGGGTTTCGACGATGGAACAGCACCTCGACCGCGGACGCAAGCGAATTGAAGACTTTTGTGCTTCTCGCGGTTACAACCTTGTTCGCGTTTTTGAGGACAAAGTGTCTGGGCGGTCGTTTGCGCGTCCTCGATATACTGTCATGAAAGAGGACGTTCTTGCTTCGGGCGATATTCTTGTTGTCCCCGAATTCGACCGCCTCGGGCGAGCGGATGAAACGAGGAGCGAGTTGCAATATTATGTTGCCAACAATATCCGCGTTGTTTTTCTTGATATTCCAACGACCCAGATTGATTATGCGGCAATGCCCGATGCTACGGCGAGGATGGTCATGTCGTGCATCAATGATATGCTTATCAGCTTCTATGACCTCATGTCTCGAACAGAGCTCGAGCGGCGAGCGAAGCGTCAGCGGGAAGGAATACAGGCAAAGAAAGACAGGGGCGAGTGGGCGTCTTACGGCAGACCGCGAGTTATGGCGATTGAAGAATTTACCCGCGCTTACGAGCGAGTTGAGCGGGGAGAAATTGGGAGTCTTGCTCTGATGCGCGAGCTCGGGCTTAATCGCGACACTTTCTTTCGTTATGTTCGGGAAGCAAAAGCATCAAAAAAATAGTGCCGTCAGGATACTTGACAGATTATGTACATCGTGTTATATTCATATTATATACAAATGTCTTATGAAGGAGGTTTAATATGACGAGTTATTTTGCATTGCGGGTAAGCCCGCGGCTTAAAGATGATTTTTATGCGTTTTGCAAGCGCAAGGGCGTGTCGGCGGGTACGGCGGTTAAAATGTTTGTAAAAAGCTTCCTTTCCGTCGGAGCTGACAAGTTGGGTTGGTCTCTTCTCAACAGCGATAGCGTTGTTTACGGAGAAGGGGATAATCCTGCGCGGGTTTCTATTCTTATGGACGCTGAGTTGCGGAGGGCGTTTTCGGATGCTTGTGCGGAGATTGGCGTTCCAATGAGCGTCGTCGTGAGGTCGTTCATGTTTTTTGTTGTTAAGAACGACTCGTTCCCGTTTCAGGATGGGAAGGCGGGTTGTCCATGAATATTGGTGAGGTTTATGCGGCGGGGGTTTCTTACCCGTCTTTTGCGACTCAGACAGACGGATATCGGCTAGAGTTTACCGATGACGGCGGGTTTGTCCTTTACTGTTTTGTGGATGGAATTACGGACTTTGAAGCGAAAGAGTTTGAGGGCGGTAAGTCGGTTTCCGTGCGGTATACCGTTATAAACGACATCAGCTATTGGTGTTTTAAGTTTGGTGTTCTGCCGTGGGGCGATTGCCCTTTCTCTCCTTCGCTGTATTTGGATGCGGGACGCCCCGTTTCTTTTGACGACGTTCTTCCTGACGGGGTTGGTTATTCTGTAACCATCCTGCTTATCGAATCGTCTACGGGTACGGTGCGGTATATTCGCATGATTGGTCTCGGGCATGAATTTTCCGTCTCTTTTCAAGCGTGGGCGTCGGGCGCGGCGAAAGAACCGCTCGGAGGCAAAATTGAGTACAACACGCGTATAAACGATGTGTATAATGTTTATGATGTCAACGAGCTCGCGAAGCGTGGACGGGCGAATGGTTTTATTTTGGAAGGAAGCGATACATAATGCTGACACCTCTTATGATTGAAGATTTTTTCGATTACGTCGAAAATAAACGTAGAAATGTAACCAGTTATGTTCCTACTGTTTCTCTGCGCAATTCGGACTTCCCTCTCAATCTTCTTTTGTCTTCACGCGATACAGATGTGAAGTCTCTTATGCTTCGCGACTATATGCGGGGCGTTTCTCAGCCCGTGATGGCTCAGCGATTGGGGATTACCTTTAATCAAAGCTACATCTTTGATTTGCGGCGGCGATACGCTCGTCGCGTCGCTCTCTATTTTACGTGGAAACTTGTGTATGAGGCGCTCGGAGAGGTTTTTGACATGCGGCTTGAATCTGTATTTCCCGTTGACGAGGAAGCTTACGACAATTATGTTGTTCGTTGTGCAAAAACGGGGTTGCTTTCCGTTCGTGACCTAATCGATTTTTATGCGCACAACAAATATAGCGTTATTGATAAACACTTGGGCGCAAACAGGGCGACGCACAGTCGGATGTTTGATGTTCTTCGTCGGGTGTGTTCTGCGCACGTAGGCGTAATGGATAACTAGATAAATTTAAAGGAGGAATTGTAATGAGAAGCCAAAACCAGAGGTTACGCAAAGCAACGTCGAACAACGACGACAACGGAACAGCGATGAAATTTGAAGATTTTTTATTGTTGAAAAAGGACGGCGACAAAGAGACTTTTCGTCTTCGTTACCGCGGGTATCTAAAGAGCCTAAAAGAGCTCGACACTCTTAAACGGCGGGCGCGGGCGGCGTCAGAAAGATACCATGACGCAGAAGACGGAATGAGTGTCTTTTCTTCCGAACAAAAAGAGGATTCTCGCTATCTCGCATTCCGCAAAAGTTTTGACAAGGCGTGTATGCAAATGTGTTCTCTTGCGGCAGATATCGCGGCGAAAGAAAAAGAAATAAAGGAAAAGTATCAGTAATCTGATTCAGGATGTTTTGACAGCGGGGAAATCCCCGCTGTTTTTTTCATGCCCGTTTTTCCTCACGGTGAGGACGGTTTTTTATATGTTGCTTTTTCGCCTGTTACAGTCGGCGCATAGCATCTGACAGTTTTCGGCGGTTGTTCTTCCGCCCTTACTCCACGGCGTTATGTGGTCGGCTTGCATTTCTTCAAGGGCGTATTGTTCTCTGCACTTAGGGCATTCTCCTCTTTGTCTTTCGTATGCCGCTCGTGCCATTCTGGGCGTAAATGCTCGGATGCTTAAAGCGCTCTCGCGTCTTGCGTCCTCTCCCGCTAACATGTATTCATATATGCCCGCTTGTCTTGTTATGTCATCATCTTGCATGAGGTCAGCAATGCGTGTCTCGAGCAGATGCGGGTCATATTTATTGTTTTGATATATGTTATAGTACATCCCCCACTCGAGCCCCTTCATTTCTCTGCGGTATTGAGGAAACGTTGCCTTTACCCAGTTTATGACGCTCAGAAAATACAGCCATAGCTCGTTACAATTTGTGTCGTGTTGGTGTTCCGCCATATAGTCTTCAATTTTATCTTCTCTTCTTGCCGCTATCCATCGTATCGCCGTCTCGAGGTATTCTTGTCGTATTGACGAGCCCTTCATATAGTCGCTTGCGATGGCGTGGGCGGGGCATCCGCTTTTACTGAAATATCGTTTCGCGTCGGTTAGCCATTCGCCCGTATATATGGCATTGCGGCGCTCCTGCGCGGAGAGCTGTTCACCAACCATGTTGACTATCTCGAACCAGTCGAGTTTTTCTTTGTCTGTTCCTTCGCATATATATATCATAAGGGGATAGGAAAGGATTTGCTCTTGCTCGGTTGTTGTGAGGTTGCTGAACCCCATATGTTCGATGGAGTAGTCTCCATTAACGTATTGGCAGATGCTAATTGTTCGTTGCTGTCCATCCAAAACTTCGTATGTTCCCGCCTCGGTTGGAATCCAATACATCACGTTGAGCGGAAAAGCCTTTCTTACCGTTCGGATGACTTCATCGCGCTGTTTATCTTTATATATAAACTCACGCTGATAGGCGGGGCGTATGTTCAATCTCCCGCTGTATCCTGTGACGCCATTTTCCGCGCTATCGGTATATCCTTTGACTATTTCGCGTACAGGAATTTCGTGCAATTTGATTTTCATAGTATCGCCTCTTTCCGTTTCGGTTTTTCTGGGTGTTTATTCAATATGAAAACGCGGTGGTACGTTGTTTGAACTCTAATGCCGTCTTTCTCATAATATGGGTGCTTTTTATCATCAGTAACAATAGCGGGACATTTTCCAAACGTCGCGCCTGTTCGTCCGTTTCGCTTTTTATCCTGCGTATATCCGATATGTTTACTATAATCAACGCCAAGATTAAGCGTGTTAGGGTCGCTCGGCGCACTAATTGTTCCAATGATTTCGAACTGTTCTGGGTTATATTTATCCAAAAACGTAATAGGCACACCCATCACCCCGTCGTAGTCGCACGGAATTTCGGACGTTTTGCTTACCTCTATTGCGTCGTAATTGTCATATTTGGGATACTCTGCGGGCGTGTAATGCTTATATAATATGAGGTCTTCGTGTCTTTCCTCGTAGTCAATGTTCGTATACCATCGCACACCCTTAACGCGAATATATTTTATGCCGTTCGCGTCTACTCTATATCCCGACGCATTCAGAGGGTAATCGTCAGGAACACGAAATTCTCTGTCTCCGCTATGAATTGACGCGCCTAACCATACCTTATTATTCATTATCAAGGGAAAAAAGTCTTTGTAGGTAATAGCATTAACGTTTCCAAGAATTACAAACTCTTTGTCATACTTTACGAGAGTCATTATTACCTGACGCCATAAGCTGAACGGCGGGTTAGTTGTCACGATATCTGCTTCTTTTAGCAATTCTATACACTCAGAAGAGCGAAAATCACCGTCCTCTTGGAGTAGCGAGAGGACGTTATTTTTATTTTTCAAAAGATATTCTACGTCGGCGAGGTCGGTTCGTCCGTCGTGATTTTCGTCGTTGACCTCTGTTATTTCTATTTTATATGGCTTCTTTTGAGGAGTGTTGTTTTCGTCTGTTACGGAGTCGAACAGGCTTAATTGTGTATATGCAATAGGAGACGTTGCGTAACAGGTTGCAATCAGCTTTTTCAGTTGGAGTGAGTTAAAATTCAACGCAAAATATTTGAAAAAGTTACTCTCGTATGGGTCGTCACAATTACAAAAGACGATTTTCCCCTTGAAGTGACTTTTATAGTGTTTCATTTCTTTTTCTATGTCCGCAAGCTGAGTGTAAAACTCGTCTTTTTTTTCGGATTTTGCGTTGCTTAATATGCTGTTTCCCGTCATGTCGTTTCTCCTTTTAAGGCGTATGTTTTTTCCACGAGCCCTTATATCCATTATCATACCCCATCTCTGCATACATTTCTCAAAAAATGCGTGTGCCTCCCTGTTTCTTCCCGCGTCGTTCCTCCTCCGCTAGACCCGAAAGCCGTTATACGGGCAAGGGGGCGCAGAGCACCCCATGAAATAAAGAACAACGGCGATGCCGTTGAGCCCGTGGCACTCTTGCCTTCTTCGAAGGGTTTTGCCTTCGGACGGACATCGGAAGGCGCAAGAGCTTTCGCGACATAAACCGCTACGCTTTTTATTTCACGGTCTCTTGCACTTTCCTTTCATGCGGGCGTTATCGGCTTCGCCGAAACCGACGCTGATTTTTCAAATCAGGGTTCGGTTTCGCCTTACTCAGCCTATCCCGCATTGTCCGCCTCGGCATTCTTTCGCGGGGCTACGCGCCCCGCTATCCCCCGACCTCGCCAACGCTGATTTTCCTCACCGTGAGGACGATTTTGCGTTTTTCTTTTTTTGGGGGGGGGTAGTTTGTTTGGTGTCCACGTCGTTTACAAAGGTCGCAGTTCGCGTAAATGGTGCTTGACAACGTATGTACTACGTGTTACAATTATAGTGTAAAGAAATCAAGCCGTAAGGCACGTGAAAGCGAGGATTTTATCATGGCAATCATAAAGAGCACAAAAGAGGTCATTACGTCGTATAAGCCCGCAAACACCCCTTCTCTGGAACAGCTTGCGCAGATTGCTCGCGAGACCACAATCAAGTGGAAGGATACTATCGTTGATAATTCGAACGGATGCGCGGTTACGATTAGCCCTGCTCTTCAAGTCACTTACCCTATGCTCGTGAACGGGTCAAATGATAAACTATGTTCTGACATTACGGACACGGCTTTTTATCAGCTTTGTTCGCGGGTTGGCGTTCCTTCCAAATATGTTTGTAAGTGTTTTGAGGCGGGAAAGACAGAGCTCGCGCTTAATAACTTCTCGGCGTGGGCGGGCGAATGCAAGTCGTCGATGCTCGTTCGCTCTCACGAAGGCGTTGTTCGGGCGTGTTTGTCCTCGGAGTACAGCACGTTTGACATCTATCAGGTATTAAGGGCTCTTTCTTATACGGTCGATACAGAGCGCTTTGTTCCGTCTCAGGTTTTCATGTCGTCTGACCGTCTTCACATTCGTTTTGTGGACTATACCCCTATTCATCAGGATGACGGGTCTCCCCTTTTTGCGGGATTTGTTGTCGACACGAGCGATATCGGGCAGGGCTCTTTGAGCATGAAGTTTTTCCTTTATCGGATGGCTTGCATGAACGGTTTGGTTATTTCTTCGATGGGCGGGACGCTGTTTCGTCTCAATCATGTCGGCGAAAAAATGTCGGAGAGTAAAATCGCTCTCTTTTCTCGGGCGTTTGCGGACATTGACCGTCTTGCAGGTAAGGCGGACATCCTCATTGGGAGCTCTCGTAAAATCATGCTCAAAGACTATGAGCTTGCGATGTACATTGAGCGGGCGCGTCGCGAATTGAAGCTCAGCGCAGAAGGCGTCAAAAAGATGGAAGGTCTTATTTCATATACATATTCTCCTACCTTGTGGGGTCTGATAAGTAGTGTTTCTGAACTCGCGCAGGATTTCTCGTTGGAACAGCGCGTTCAGATGGAAGGATGGGCGGGGGAACTTCTCGTTCATTCGGCGGCAAGATGATAAAGTTTCTTGCCGCTCTCTTCATGCTCGTTGACCATATCGGATTGTCGTTTTTTCCCAATTCGATATGGTTTCGCCTTGTCGGGCGGCTGTCTATGCCGCTCTTTGCGTTTTGCGTTGCGCGGGCTTTTGCCTACTCGGAGAATAAGGTTGTGGAGCGCTCTTATTTTTTGCGCATATTGGGGTTTTCTGCGGTTTCTCAGCTTCCCTATTCGTTGTTTTTGTTTTCAAGCGGAAGCTCTTTTTTGCGGTCTCTTCTTTCTCTCAATATTGGGTTTACTTGGTTATTGTCGGTTGCCGTTTTATGCCTCATTCGCCGCGCCCCGCCTCTGTTTGGCGTCTTTGGCGTTTCTGTTATTTTCTTTTTTTCGCTGACGGATTTCGTCAGTTACGGCGCGTTGGGGGTTTTTCTCCCCGTCCTCTTTTATTTCTTTTTGTGTCATAAGGATTTTCCTTTGCTCGCATGGGCGGGAATGTGTGTCGGTACTGGTATTTATGCGGTTTTGCTTCAAGCTCCTATTCAATATGCCTCTCTCGGCGCATTCCTTTTTATCATTTTTTGGCGTGATTATAAAAAAGATGCAACTGCGCTTCGCGCCATTCATATAACCTTGCCGCGAAAGTTTTTTTACGCATTTTATCCCGTTCACTTAGCGGTGCTTTCTTTGGTCTGTTTTGCCATACTTCCGTCCGCGCTCGACTCGGTTTCTGTTTTGTGCGATACTTGGCTTTAGGGGGATTTTTATGGACATTGATAGCTTTGTGGCGCGACAAAACGGGCGTTGCGTTCGTTATTCCGTTTTGGCTTTGTTCTGCTTTGAAAAAGCGGGTGACTATCGCGGAAACGTTTATGTTATTGCGACTCCCATTACGGATATAGTTGTTCCGAAGAACGCCTCGACCTTGCATGTTGATGCAAACGTGTTTCGCCTAGAAAAAGGGGCGGACGGGCGGTCGTGGTTTCCCGTATCCATAGATGACAAGGAATACGGCGCAATTTCGGCGGATGCAAACAAAGCTCTTTTTCCTCTTTCTAACACTTGACAACCGCGTTACGTCGTGCTACACTAATTATAGATACCGCGCTTTCTTTGAGCGGATTCTTCTTTACAAAAAAAACGGTCGCTTTTTAAGCGGCTGTTTTTTTATAATTTTATTTGACAGGGGGTAATCGTTGTTGTAGAATACTAATTGTTTAGAGGAAAAAGAAAAATCGCCTTCTGGACAAAGGCGATTTCTTTTTTCTTCATATAGTGCGATTTCACGAAGCTTTACGAGGGCGGGCGTGAAACCGCGGTAAATATCTCTTACGGTCATATTTTAGCATCGTGTCGCGGTGCTGTCAAGTATTTGCCGTAGTGTTATTTTTTGCATATTTGCGCCCTCGTTTTTTAGGGGGCGCTTGTTTTGTCGTTTTGTGGCTATTTGAACCAGTTATACACGGGACGCGGAGGGTATGTCGCACACGGCACTATCTCTGTTGACGGCATGTATTCCGAACGGTTTATGGCGGCAAGCGACGTTTTTTCTCTGAGGGTTGATGAAACAAATAATGAATATATCTCCCTCAACACGTTTCTTTCTCCTTTGAAGCCCGACGGTTCGGGCGGTCGCAAAGTCAACAACCTCAAGCGGCTGAACGCGCTTTATTTGGATATCGATTGCTATAAGCTCGGACTTTCGAAAGATGACGTTCTTTCTCGGCTCGAGCGCTTTTATTATGGCGAAAAAATTCCTCTGCCAACGTTCGTGATAGATTCGGGGCGCGGGCTGTATCTTATTTGGAGCATCAATGAGGACAGAAATGCCCTTCCCCGATGGTCTCGGGTACAGCAGTTTCTTTATGAAACGTGTAAAGACCTCAATGCCGACCCTCAAGCCCTCGATGCCGCACGGATTCTGCGTGTTCCATCCTCGGTAAATCAAAAGAACGGCGTCAGCGTATCTGTTCTGCGGTTTAACGACGTGTCCTATACCCTTTACGGTATCATCAAAGACTACCCCGTTTCAGGGGTCGCTAAAAGGGATTCAAAGGCGTCTCGATACGGTCAGGCGACGGAGTGCCAGAGACGAACGGCAAAATGGATTTCTTCGCTCACAAACACGCCAATTCCCGACTTCTCTTCCTTTATGGAAACGTTTGAGTATATTTCCTTTCATCGACAGAAACTCCCTTCTCACTCTTCGCGGCGCGATTCGTCACTGCGGGGTGAGCGTCCTTCCCTACATAATATGCTTGAGGGGCGCTGTGATGACCTATTTCGGCTTTTTGCCTCGCGGCGTGGTGAAGATTGCTCGCGAGAGTATGCGCTCTTTTTGTGCCGTTTGTGGGCGTATGAGCGTACCCATGACCGTGCATATGCAGAGACCATGATGCTGTCTCTTAATCGCTCCTTTGATGTACCCTTTTCGGTGAACTATGCGACTTCACGGACAATGAGCGCAGAGACTATTATTGACCGCGGCGAGACATATAAATACTCGCTTGATAAAATATACGCCGTTCTGAGAATCCTGCCCGAAGAGGCGGACGGGTTGCTGTTTCTAAAAAAATCGAAGATGGATGCCGAGCATAAGAAAGAAAAAAACCGCAGGTATTATCTCGAGCAGTTACAGCGTGACGGACGGTTGACTGTCTCAGAGCAGATGTTTAATCGCCGTCAATTTCTTTCGATGCTTATACGGCGGGGAATTCCCAAAAAAAAGATATGCTCGATTCTGGGCGTTTCAGAACGTACATACGATTCTGACTTCAAGCACATTCTAAAATCTCTTCCATTTAGGCGCACGAGCAACTTGTTCAGCGGGCTTGCTTCGCGCTTTTCGAACGCTTCACTTTTGGGTGCGCAATTTTTTCAGCCGCCCTATTATAAGAGTAACGCCAAAGGCGTTACCGCCTCCCCTCTTCTTTGTTTAACATACGGTAGTTTGGCTCGTTTTTCTAAGCTTAAATATCGATATGCTGTTTTTGATAATGAAACGCATATCCTACTCACCGTGAGGATGTTGGAAGGCAGAATTCGAATGCGAATAAACTTACTTATTTGAAGCAAAAATATTATTTGAAACAACTTGACACGTTATGTACATTATGTTAATATGAAAGAGTAAAGAAGAGCTGTTTTAGAAACAGCAGAAAGCGAGGATATTTTTAATGGCTACTAAGTTTTTGGCGTTTGTTAATGGAAAGGGCGGAGTAGGGAAAACGACCTCTGTTTTTCACGTTGCAGGCGTACTTTCTAAAAGGGGTGAGCGTGTTCTTGTTATCGATATGGATAAACAAAGAAACTCTACTCAGTCGTTTGTTTTGGAAAACAAGCCCTCTTACACCATTTACGATTTGATGATACCGTATCGCTTGAGTAACAATGTTCTGAACGAAATGCGCAAGAGTGGTGTTTCGTTTGAGGGCGCAGTTACAAAAACTCTTTTCAAGCACCACGGGAATGCGAGTCCGCGATATTACGGCGTCGACATTATTTGTGGGGACATCCGCATGGATGACCAACGAGAGCTTGCTCTGGTTAAAAGCGACGAATTTGCAAATTGTATTCGAGGGGGTTCTTGCGAGTATGATTGGGTTATTGTTGATATGCCCCCTTCCAACAAAGAGGTTAATCGCATTACTTTTGCTTTTGTCGACCATGCCGTGATTCCGCTTACCACGGACGACACAGACTCCATTTCGGGTTACGGGGACATTGTAAAAGAGGTTGACGCGGCGAGGTCAGCAAATCCAACGTTAAGCGTTCTGGGCGTCTATTGTTCGCGTTATTCCCCTTCTTCTTTGAGCGATTATGTTCGGGGCGAAGTGGAGAAGTTTTCGACATTCATTCCCGTTGTTATCCCGAGGCTCGCGGTTATCCCAGAAGCTCGCGCCCTCAATCGTCCGCTCAGTTTTTATCACAAGGGAGAGGCTCTTGAAGCCTTTGAAAGTTTAGTAGATGAAATCACAAGGAGGATATCATAATGGCTAAGAATTTTAAGAACACGGAAAGCGCAAAAACGATTCAGGACGCTCTTCAAACGTCTGAGACGTTGGCACAGGTTGTTACGCTCAAGATGGTCAAAACGGACGATTTGGTCGACTATCAGCATAACCACGAGGATATTACGGATACCGCAGACCTCGAGAATTCCATTCGCGAGATTGGCTTTACTGACCCGATAGAGGTTACGTCGTTTGGTGCTGAGGAAGGCAAGTATACCATCGTCAGCGGACATCGCAGACGTGCGGCGGGCGTCAAGTGCGGCATTAAGGTTTTCCCTTGTGTCGTTAAGAATTTCAGCTCGGCAAATGACGTTTCCAATTATGTCCTACTCGCGAACAGCCAGAGAGACTCCGCAAAAGACCCTCTCTTGTTTTCCAAGCGATATCTGATGCACGAACAATACCTAAAAGACGCCAATTTTGAGGGCAACGTCCGCGAAGAAATTGCTCGTCGTCTTGGAATATCCGTACAGCAAGCCGACCGTTATGCGGCGATGAACAAGGTTATTGAACCTGTTGCTGAAATGGTGCGCGAAGATATGGTTGGGATGTCAAGCGTGATTCCGCTTGCAAGCCATACCCCCGAAGAACAGGCAGAAATTCTGTCAATCATGAGCGGTTGCGACGAGTCTTTGACCCGCGACACCGTTAAGAATATTGTCGACGGTTACAGGGACGGAAAACGGGCATGGAGCGAGTTTGAGGTCGGCAAGAACGTCGTTTCTGATGCCGTCCTCTCTCCGTCAGATTTATCCGATGACCTAAAGGACGATTCGGACTTTTCAGAAGACGATGAAGGCGAGAAGCCAAAAGCTCGGGAGAGAGTTGTTCCTGCTTCTTCTCTCGAATCAATGAAGGAAGAAAAGTCGCCCGAAGAGAAAAACGGAGCGGATGTGCTTCGCTATCTCGAAAAACTTAATTCGTGCTTTCTCAATCCTTATTTTTACGAAGACGTATCCGAGGCGGAAGACGTGATACGGACGATGGGAGCAACCGTTAAGGTTTTGCTTGATGAAATTTCAGAGATTTCGCGCCAGTATGACAAGGAAAAGGTTTACGAGGCGGTTTTGCGCGACATAAAGAAAAAGTTAAAGTAATGCGACATGAAGCGGGAGCTTGTAAGGGGGCATAATGAAAAGAATACTGTTTTTAGTTGGATTGTGTCTTTTGCTTTCGGGGTGCGTGACGGAGAATTTAGTGAGGTCAGCGGCGGCGACGTCCCGTGAGGAAGCTCCCGTTTTATGTGGTCGCTATGAAGTCGTTCGTGTTTCGGATGGCGACACGATAGTTGTACAGGTTGACGGAGAAGAAGTATCCGTGCGGCTAATCGGGGTTGATGCCCCCGAAAGCGTTCATTTTGATGATTCGAAAAACACGCCCGAGGGATTGGTCGCTTCACAATGGACATGCGATTTGTTGGATGATGCTTTTGTTTATTTGGAGTACGATGTCGAGAAAACGGACAAATATGGGAGAACGCTTGCTTACGTTTATTTAGACGACGGGGTTACGATGGTCGAGCGCAGTATGTTGGCAGACGGTATGGCGCAAGTTATGACCATTCAGCCCAATAGCAGGTACGCAGACGAGTTTGTTGAAATTCAAAAAAACGCCCGCGAGAATGAGGCGGGTTTTTGGGGAGATTCTAAATGAATAATGAAAGCAACGGGATTGGAAACAATTATGATGACCTACTCAAAGAGCGCTTGACGATGGTTAGAGACTGGAAACTATTAAACGGCGAGACGTTGGGGTACAGTCGTTTGGGGCTGAAATATTTTGGGTCAGAGGATTTGGTTTTGCAAGCAGGACGTCGTTTTTATCCGCGTCCATTGCCCGCAGAAACAAAGAAAATGAAGGGGCGAGAGTGTTACAAAAACGCACTACTTTACGCGAGCAAAAACAACCTGCTCTACTGCGAAGGTTTCGCTTATGCTCGCGAAACGGGGTCGGCGCTTGAAATTCCTCATGCGTGGGCGGTTGATAAAAAAGGATATGTAATTGACCCTACGTGGGGAGAGGGTCTTGCTTATTTCGGGATTGCTTTTTCGCTTGACTACGTGCTTAAAATTACGTTAAGAGATGAACACTACGGGATGATTCCCGACGTGCCTAGAGGACGGCACAACCCTTTTCTAAACGGATATCCGTCGGGTGCTATTTTTACGGCTTTTGAGGAATAATTATTGAATCCTCGTTACTTTGCTATCGATTCTGACAGCGGGCTCTCCCCGCTGTTTTTTATGCCCGTTTTCCCGCCCCGCGTCGTTCCTCCTCCGCCAGACCCGAAAGCCGTTATACGGGCAAGGGGGCGCAGAGCACCCCATGAAAGAAAGCTCAACGGCGTTGCCGTTGAGCTCGTGGCACGCTTGCCTTCTTCGAAGGGATTTGCCTTCGGACGGACATCGGAACGCACAAGAGCTTTCGCGACATAAACCGCTACGCTTTTTATTTCACGGTCTCTTGCACTTTCCTTTCATGCGGGCTTTTTCGGCTTTGCCGAAACCGACGCTGATTTTCCAAAGCAGGGTTCGGTTTCGCCTTATTAAGCCTATCCCGCATTGTCCGCCTCGGCGTTCTTTCGCGGGGCTACGCGCCCCGCTATCCCCCGACCTCGCCAACGCTGATTTTCCTCACCGTGAGGACGGGTTTTCGCGTTTCTTTTTTCGGGGAATGGTTTGTTTTTTGTCGAATGCGCTTGACAACGTATGTACAGAGTGTTATAATCATAGAGTAAAGAAGTGAAAGCGGGGGTATTGTTTATGGGGTTGGACGCGGTTCGAAATCTTCCGATTACGGATTATGCGCAAAAGTGCGGATATACTCTTGTTCACAAGGGAGCGAGATATGTTTCCCTTAAAGAACATGATTCCGTGATGATTGATGTTCAGTTAAATCGTTTTTGGAGAAATTCGGTTTGCGGTAATGGGTCTTCTCGCGGGCATGGGTCAATAATCGATTTTGCAATGGAGTTTTGCGGGTATGACCTCTCTCAAGCCATTTCTGAGCTTTCAAGGACATATGGGGTTGATTCTGAGCGCCCCGCCCCCGTGGTTGTATCGAAGCCCGTTTTGGTGTCGCCAAAGCGCGAGGTCGGAGACATTAAGTTTCCGAGGCGGGCTAAAAAGAATGTGGCGGCGTTTCAATACCTTCGAGGGCGCGGGGTTTCCGATTCCGTTATCCGTTATTTTGTGGGTTCGGACATGCTTTATCAGGACGAAAACGATAATTGCGTGTTTGTGTCTCCGAGCAGACGGTTTGCGTGTTTGCGCGGCACGTCCGAAAAGCGGTTTATGCTTGATATTGTCGGTTGTGATTATGGCGAGTGTTTTTTCTTGAAGGGCAATCCGAATCCGTCAGGGTTGCGGCTTTACGTTACAGAGTCAGTCATTGACCTTATGTCTCTTGTGTCGCACATGGAGGCGACCGACAAAGCGGTTTGGAACTACTCGTATTTGGCTTTGTCGGGTACGAATAAAATCGATTGTTTGTTCCGTTGGGTTGACGAGTTAAGCGCTCAAGCGCCCCTCACCGTTTATTTGGCGCTTGATAATGACCCCGCGGGAATTGCGGCTTGCGAGGCGGCGGAGACAAGGCTTGATGAACGCGAGTCCGTTTGTTGTGAGCGGATGCTTCCCCCGAGCGGCAAAGACTGGAACGAACATATAAAAAGCCATTTATAGATAGAAAGGCTTGACATCATATGTACGGAGTGTTATAATGTAAGGGTAAAGAGAAGTCGCCGCAAGGCATGGAGAAAGCAGAGGTTTCATCATGGAAGCTAAGAAATTGAATGGAAATGAGTTGGCGAAAGCGGTTGCGCTTTCCGTTAATTCGTATAATTTTGACACAAATGGTTTTGTCGAGACAATGAGCAGAGAGCACCGCACCCTTCAACAGAGTTTGACGAGATTGTGCATGGCATGGCTCTATAACTGTTCGCGTGACGATTACGAGGTTGATGGTCGCAATCAGGCTTCTCATGACATCGCGAAGTTTATATACGATAAAGCCGCGGAAGAAGACAAGTCTCTTTGGCTTCCGCTTGTATAGGGGGTCGGATATGGAAAAGAACAATGGTTATGCCGATACCGTCCTTATTGCCAACATTGTCGACCGTGCTTACGATTTGTTTCGGAAGTTGGACATGAGCGATTTTTCCAAGCGAGAAAAGATTTTTTTGATGATGGATATTGACCATGCTCACAAGCAAATTGAGCTCGACCTTGTTGCGTTTTATGAGGCGGACGATGATAATTTCATGCACGATATTATGGGCATCGTTGGTCACATGAATCGGAGCACGAAACAATTTGAGGGTGACTTTGTTCCGCGCTTTGCGCTTCAGGGATAGGCGCGAGGAGGGTTTTCATGTGCGTTGATTATATGTTGTATGTCTACCTTCGCACGGAACGCGACTTGTGGACGGTTGGGTTTTATCGGAACGACACGTTTGTTTCTGAGAGCGACCACTCTTCCCCCGATGCGGCGGCGGAGCGTGTTGCATGGCTTAACGGAGCTCGTTTCCGCGCAGAGGATTATGCGGCAAAGGATAAATCCATAAGCGCTGATGTTGTGCCGCTCGGACTCGCCGAAGCCGCTATCGCTCTGAGAGAGGGTAAGAAAATCCGCATGGTGAATTGGAAAAAGACGGACTATATTCGATATGACCGTTCTCGCAAGTGTTTTGTGGACGCGGGCGGAAACGCGCTTCCTCTTTTTGTTGTTAATGCGAGCGCCGTCGAAAACGACCGAGCATTTATTCTTTGCGACGAATAGCATGCCGATGTGGAAATGCTGAGCGCGCGAGTGACCGATGCCAAACACAGGCTTATTGAGGTTGCGGACGGAATAGAAAATAGAGGGTACGTTCGGGAGGCTAAATCGCTTAACCGCCTTTGCGGGTTAATTGAGATTTGGCAACAAAAGGCGAGGTTCTGATTTATTTTGATTCCGTTTCCGACAGCGGGTTCTCCCCGCTGTTTTTTATGCCCGTTTTCCCACCCCGCGTCGTACCTCCTCCGCCAGACCCGAAAGCCGTTATACGGGCAAGGGGGCGCAGAGCACCCCATGAAATAAAGAACAACGGCGTTGCCGTTGAGCCCGTGGCACTCTTGCCTTCTTCGAAGGGTTTTGCCTTCGGACGGACATCGGAACGCACAAGAGCTTTCGCGACATAAACCGCTACGCTTTTTATTTCACGGTCTCTTGCACTTTCCTTTCATGCGGGCGTTATCGGCTTCGCCGAAACCGACGCTGATTTTTCAAATCAGGGTTCGGTTTCGCCTTATTAAGCCTATCCCGCATTGTCCGCCTCGGCGTTCTTTCGCGGGGCTACGCGCCCCGCTATCCCCCGACCTCGCCAACGCTGATTTTCCTCACCGTGAGGACGATTTTGCGTTTTTCTTTTTTTGGGGGGGGTAGTTTGTTTGGTGTCCACGTCGTTTACAAAGGTCGCAGTTCGCGTAAATGGTGCTTGACAACGTATGTACTACGTGTTACAATTATAGTGTAAAGAGAGGAAGCGAGGGTTTCCTCCACATCAAGAAAGCGAGGATTTTCATATGTATTCTAAGTCTGAAAACGGTAACTATGTCACGTATTTTGAGGTCAAAGACGCAAAGAACACCGACAAGGTTTTTCACGGGCGGGTTTCCGAGTCGATTAAGGGAAAACCAAAGGAAGACGGCAAGCACGAGTGGACTTTTGAAACGTGGTCGGCAAGGTTTGTCGGAGGGGCATATGAGAAAGCCAAAATGCTTTCCGATAAGGCAAGCATCCGTCTCACAGAGTACAATGTCCGCAAGCCCTACTCGAAGGAAAAGAAATCCTCTTATCCTTACATCCTTATCATGGATTTTGAGGTTGTTGGCGTATCTCCCGAAGCGCCCGAAGTTCCCGAGGATGAAGTCATGTATGACGTTTAATTGAGCGCCCCAATATCCCGACGGCGGGGAGAAATCCCCGCCGATTTTATGCCCGTTTTCCCGCCCCTCGTCGTACCTCCTCCGCCAGACCCGAAAGCCGTTATAAGGGCAAGAGGGCGCAGAGCACCCCATGAAATAAAGAACAACGGCGTTGCCGTTGAGCCCGTGGCACTCTTGCCTTCTTCGAAGGGTTTTGCCTTCGGACGGACATCGGAACGCACAAGAGCTTTCGCGACATAAACCGCTACGCTTTTTATTTCACGGTCTCTTGCACTTTCCTTTCATGCGGGCGTTATCGGCTTCGCCGAAACCGACGCTGATTTTTCAAATCAGGGTTCGGTTTCGCCTTACTCAGCCTATCCCGCATTGTCCGCCTCGGCATTCTTTCGCGGGGCTACGCGCCCCGCTATCCCCCGACCTCGCCAACGCT
>JAQVTZ010000186.1 GCA_028699795.1 Clostridia bacterium
CCCGGATCCTTTTGCGGGATTTCGTCCGGGTGCAATATCAAGTGTTGAATTTCGCCTCTGGTATCGGCGTTTTCTTGAAGGTATTGGCTTGCCAATCTTATGGCTTGCGGATTGTATTGACTATTTATTTCTGGGGGGTTATAATCCTCATTGTCTATTTGGGATATAACCCGCTTATCTGAACCCTTTGGCATGCCCGCCGGGGGTTCTTTTTTTTCTGGTCCTATCATTTTTCTGCCTCTATCGTTTTCTTAACTTCGTTTCTCAAATCGTGCCGATCCCGCAGGGCTTTGATCACGCCCCGCAAGTACTCGGACCTTGAACGGTCTACCGCTTTGGCTTGCGCTGTAATAGCTCGCAGCTCCTCGCGGCTTACCCTTGCCGTCAAATACTTATCGTAATTTTGCATATACCTCCAATCCGTTACAACTTTTGTAAACAAAAAACCCGCTTACATATTCGATCTTGTAAGCGGGTTATATAACCTTTTCCTATTGGCTTGCCATTATAGATTTTTATCGTATAATAACAGTTGCCAAGCTTGTCTGCTCACAAGTGCCCGCCCGCGCCCGGTTCCCGCCGGGTTTGGCTTTTAATTGGGCATTATTCTGTTTTTAGTGTTCTGGTCTATCTTATCACAAAACCGCTTGAAAATTGCCTATTTTCTTTTGGCGGTGTTACTGTGGTACCTCCCAAGTAAAAAAATTTGTTCTCTTAATCACTCCAGCCAATTTTGTAACACATTTATTCAGTAGTTCCCGTAAATACTCGCATATTTTGAACGCTTAGAATATTTGTTCTAACATAGTCCTCTATTTATTACTGCAATAACTACCTGCCTTTTACCGCTTTTTTCAATATTTCGCTTACTTTTTGTTGCCTAATTTTCAATAATTGGCTAATTTCGCTTTGTGTATACCCGTTTTCATAAAGCAATAAAGCAGCTGCGGCGGTTGGATCCCATTGCTCTAATTCCTCTTTGGCGGCAATATTATCCTCAATAAAATCACGCTCCCCAAAACCGCCAAACTCTTGGTATTGGCCATTAGATCCCCGCCATGCTGCGGCGTTGTATCTATGCCCGGTTTTATCGCCTGCAATGGATCCGGGCGCGGTGTCGGTATCCTCTGGATCCTCAAGGTCATTGTCAAGCCATTCTATTTGATCAAAACTTAGATTGTCTTGGTTTACGCTTGCAATTGTGCGCTTGCCAAAACTACCGGGTATTTTCCCCCCGGCGTGCCCTGGGCGGGTAGGGGCTTGCCGCCTTGAAAACGTTTCATCATCAATTGACGTTTCCCGGTGGTTACGCGCGTCATTAATGGCTTTTTGGTCCATTGCTATAACCCCGTTAAGCCATTCTGTTTTAAGCTTTCCGTTTACCAGTTTTTCTACAAATCTACCAGTAAGCCAATCCGGCCATTCCTTTTGGTCGCTGCCATATTTGGCAAGGCAATTTTTGCATAAGCGTTCTTTTACTTTTATGGGGGTAAAGCATACCGGGCATAACCGCCGCCCGGCTTTCATTGGTTCTATTTTGGGGGCGTCCTTTTCCCTTGCCCTTGCCTTTTCAGTTCCTAACGGCGCACCCCTTACCTTGCCCGGTATTCCAAATTTTCCAAAGTCGCTATACTCATAATCACGCCCAAAATTTACGCTCTGGTAAAGTGAACTAACCCATAACGGCCATTGGGTATAGTCATTGCCGTACTTGCTCGCGCATTGGTCGCATAACTTCAATGGCTCTGTTACAAGAACCTCACGCTCACAAATACACTTATACAGTTCTATTTTTGCCAAAATTCCGCCTATTCTCACGCCGCCCGCGTCCGTTTAGTTGGTTCAAAATTGCTTATTATAATGGTCGTTATGAAAAACTAACGCCCTTTTATATCGCTGTTATTAATCAGATCCTCAAGCCAATCCGGGCTTACCTTAGTTAGAAAATACTCAATATCGGCGGCGCTGCTTACATTGTCGCCAAAACAGTTTTCAGTTAGCTTTGTGATAAATAGATCACTATCCCGCAAGGGCAAAACCGAAGGCTGCCCAAATACGCGCCCGGTTTCTTTATCGTAAAGAATAAAGGGCACTCCGGCGCTTACCTCGCGGTCAATAAAATACTTTTGGTAAGTTTCTGCAATGGCATCTGCCATTTGGCTGCGGTCTATGGTCAAGTCGGGTCTATCAAAGTTTTCCAAATACTCAATTAGTTCCCGCAAGGGTGCAAGCGCCCTCAAAAAATACTTGGTCATGGCGCTCCCCTGCTTATAGTCCAATAGATCCCGGTTCATTAATTCAACTACGTTATAATCCGCTTCAGTAAGCACAATTAGCGCCTTTTTTGCCTTTGCTCTGATACGGTCAAGCTCTTTTGCTTTGTTTAGCCTTATCGGTGATTTTGTTACCATTTTTACGCCTCCAATAGATCCTCAAGTTTCAAATCGCTTACTAATTCGCTTGCGGTTACGTTTACGCCGCCGGGCAAGCTAATAACGCGCTCGCTATCCCCACTATTGCAAGCGTCAAGCGCTTGCATGCAATACCCTAATAATTGCGGCGGATATGGCGGTATAAAGTTATTGGCAAGGTGCCATTCTATTGCCGCGGCCAATTTGTTTTGGTCAAGTTCGTTTTCGCTCATTGTCTTTAATCCTCACGGTCTAACCACTCAAATAATTGGGGGTGTATGGCGCGGGCGGTTGCCTCGCTTATGCGCTTGCAGCGTTCCCGCAAAAACTCCAAACTAACTCCAGTACTCGCGGGCGGGCTGTTAGGCCAATCGTAAACTGCGGCGATCCCGTCCTTTACCGCTTGCCCTCCGCTAAAATAGATCCCATTATCTAAAATGGCTATTACATTGCCGCTATGGTTTCCGAGGGCTTTGCGGGTTGCCTTGCGCTTTTCCCTGCTATTGGGATACTCCAAATAAAAGCTAATTCCGTTCATGCCTATCCTTTCGCTTACTCCAAATTGATGTTTATCAAATCGCAAGGCGCTGTAATTAGGTCTTGTTTAGTCCCTAAATAACGCTCGGTAGTTTGAACGCTTGCATGGCCTAAAGTAAGTTGAATTTGATCAATGGGGGCGTTAGCCTTGCGGGCAAGCTTTGCAAAAGTGCGGCGCAAGTCATGCGCGGCCAATTCATACCCGCACAATGCGGCGTACTCTTTCACAAGGTTTTGTATAGCTTGACTGGTTAGGCTATCGCTTGTAATTCGATCCCCTTTGTTTATCGGTCTGAAAATAAAGCCCTCTGCTATCCCCGCGGCTGCGGTCCATTCGTCTACTGCAACCTTTGCCCAATTTGGCAGCGGTATGGTTCTAACGCGGTTCCCCTTGCCAATCATGTCAATAATGGCCCAACGGCTTTCACGTTGTTGAATATCATCAAATTGCAATTTGGCAACCTCGGACCTTCGTAAGCCGCCGCCGATCATAACCGCCAAAATAGCGCGGTC
>JAQVTZ010000187.1 GCA_028699795.1 Clostridia bacterium
CGCCCGAAACGGTAAAGGTATAGTCGGGTTCGTTACATGCGTATACTTTGGATTGATTGGCATCGATTGTTAAAGTAAGCGATGCCGGATCGATATAAAATTTATGTGTTCTTTGAGAGGAAGGAAGCGTGTAATTGGGATTGGTAAGCGCCGCCGCCGTAGCCTCGACGCCTTCGGCAGTGACATTGAATCTGTCGCCGCTATAAGACAATTCAACACCGCAAACATCGCCGTCCACAAGATTGTTGACCCTTGCGAAAATGGTTTTTTCGGTGCCGTCGTAGGAGAATCTGAAGTTGTTGGTGGGAGAAAGGAATTCGATTTCGGCCACTCTGGGGGCTACCGTGAATGTGCGTGTCACCGCCGTGCCGGGAAGAGTATAGTTGGAGGCTCTGCTGCCGCTAAGCGACACAACCTTGGCCGTATAAGTATCTGCATCCTTTACACCGTCTTCTTCGCTGTTAATATAATTGACCACCGCGATAACATTACCTGTGTCGCCTTCGGCGATATTGGTAATCTGCACGGGAAGCGTTTGTAAGTCGCCGTTATAGGTGAGATTGCGGTCGCTTATCACGACACCCGCAACTCTTTTGGCAACTTGCAGCGTAAATTCTTTGGTATCTGCTGTCGCCTGTCTGTCTTCTTCGGATTGAAGATTATCGGTCGCGGTAATACTGAAAATGTATGTGCCCGCCTCTTGCGGCCTGCCTTCGATAATCCCCGTAGAAGGGTCTAGCGTTAACCCCTCGGGCAGGTTCTCTGCGGTGTATGTAAAGCTACCCGAAGCCGACTGGCGGTCTACATAGTCTGAAATGTCGACCGAATAATCCGCTTTATAAGCGCCGTTGTCCAGGTTGCCGTCGAGTGAGGAAAGGAAACTCACGCTCTTAGCGGCCCAAGTAACATAAGCTTTGATGTCGGATGTTACGGTGTCCGAGGGAAAGAAACGGGCGCCACCTACCGTCCAATACTGAGGGTCATACCCTCTTTTGGAAGGAAGAGCGGGAAGCTCGGCCGTCATAAAGGAAATCGTTCTGCCGCTGATAACTTGCAAAGTATATAAAGGTTCTGCCGTATCGTTGTTAATATCCGTGGATTCGGCAAAGAAATCTATATAATAGTAAAGTCTTCCGTTTGCGTCCAATACTTCTATTGTGATGGTGTCTACCAATTGACCATCGGCGGTTTCTACCCTTACGGTGGTAATGCCGGGGGTCCATCCGTAAATCTTGCTGTCGGCTATCTTTACGATACTATCGTCTTCGGCCACCAGTTTGTATCCGATTAAAAACGGTTCGACCCAAAGACTTGCGTCGGCCCCTCCCGAAAGTCCCGAAAAGTCCCCCAGTCTCTGCGCTTCGGTAAAAGCTTCGCGGTCTACAACAGCAACGCGCGTCGGGGTAGTAACATCGTCGTCTATCACAAGATCGGACGGCGCGGGCGGTGTTGCCTTAAACCAGTCTGTCGTGGTGTAAATGGCGAAGAAAGCACTGACAACCGCAACCAAACAAATAATGATACTTACAGTAAGTATCTTATTGCGTTTGCGGCGGCGTGCCGCCTGTCTCGCCTCGTGACCCGCGATATCCGGCGCTACCGTCGTGCCCATAGAAGATCCCGATTGGATCCCATAGTTCGTCGTGCCGAAACTTGTGTCGGAGGCGTTGGTCGAACGAAATTCGTTTTTCATACTCTGCTCCTTTCCTCTGAAAAAAGATATAGCAATAGATACCCCTAAGGGTACAAGTATTAATATTATAGCATACAAACACAAAATGTAAATATTTTTTTGGTTTTTTTTAAAATGCTTTACGGGAATAAAGCGATTATTTACGAATGTTTTTCTTTCGGCGATTGCGCTTGCGGAAACAAAATTTTGTTTCTTCGCTATCCATCATTTATTTTCCCGTCATACTCCGTTTGCGATAAACGGAAAAATGGGTTTTCATTTCTTCTGCTTTGGGCAAAAGTATCATGATGACGCCGCAAAAAATCAATGAGCCGCCTATCACAAGACTCCATGCGAATCGGTCGTATCCCGCAAAAAGGGATATCAAAGTGCCGAACACCGCTTCCATCGTCATAATGATCGCCGCTGTATTCGCGTCAATCGATTTTTGAGACACAACCTGCGAAGCGGTAGCCAAAAAAGAAGCGACAATTACCATATAGAGGATGGGTAAAATAACGGAAGTCCAATCGATTGTGCCTATTTGACCGTTTTCAAACAGAAATAAATAAGCGGTTCCGCCCAAACCGTGCATGATTCCCATCCAAAACACAACCGCCTCGGAACAGACGCCTTCGCCTGTATTGCTTAATATCGCAATGGAAAACGCAAAAGAAAGCGCGCACCCTACGGACAACAATTCGCCCGTTCCCAATCTTAAATTGCCAAAACTCATTCCCGTAAGAAAAAAAGTGCCAACAATAGACAATGCGACAGCAGGAAAAAGTCTCCAAGTGGGTCGTACACGGTAAATAACCAAAGCAATTACAGGGACAAAAACCGTACTTAAAATCGTTAAAAACGCGCTGACGGAAGGCGTCGTAAACTTGAGTCCCGCGCTTTGGAACAGATACCCCAACGAGTTCGTCAAACCCGCGGCAATCCCGACAAGCGCATCTTTTTTCTTCATTTTAAAAACTTTTTTGCCGAAAAACGCAAGCACAAGCAACGCGAGACCACTCCCGCGCAAAATATTGATGAGTCCTACCGACATCCCCGTATGAAGAATCATCTTGATAACCGTAAATCCGGAGCCCCAGATGAGCGTGACGCCCAACAGCAGTAAAACGGCAAATGGTTTTTTCAGTGTTTTCATATTGCTTCTCTTTGTTTTTTGGCTAGCACAATTCTACTACATATTCACCCTAAAAAGATACTGTTTTATTGTATTTTTTCGTATTTTTATAGTAGCAGGAGCGGAGAACATGAAAGCGGTTGTTTCGCATAAAAAATTCCTCTCCCTTTCTTTTTGTTGACTTGCGGCAAATAAAGTGTATAATATGGTAGCGAATATTTTTTATGGAGAGTTGGCAGAGCGGTCGAATGCGGCGGTCTTGAAAACCGTTTTAGTGAGAGCTAACTGGGGTTCGAATCCCTAACTCTCCGCCATTAAAAGCCAAATCCGAACAACTTAGTTTGGGTTTGGCTTTTTCTTTTGTTAAAAATGCGGTAAATAGTAGGTTTTGTGGTGTTTATCGTCTGTTTTCGGAGTTTCAAAAAATAATTAATAAGCCCTTTACGGGTTCAAAACATAAATTTTTATTCCGTTTTCGGCAATCGTTTCAAACGCATTTAAACGGCGGTTTATGCCGCGAAAGGTTCTTGACGGGAGTTTGGCGTGGTAGGCTCTTGCCAAGGCAAACAAAGCCGCAAAACTGCTTACAGCGACATTTTTCTGCGGCGGCTGCGGTTCGCCGTTATTTGCCTTACTACACGCCCAAAG
>JAQVTZ010000188.1 GCA_028699795.1 Clostridia bacterium
AACTTTCTCATAAAAACTCATTGGTGTATCCTAAACAGATTTCCTCTATTCTATCACAAAATAATCTATAATTATCCTTATTTGTAATTTGTAATTTTCTATTCCCAACCAGTCGAAAAATGACAGCACTTTGTCGGACTCACATGGTATTCGCTTCGCTCAAGATTATATTTATCCATAACTCCACACTCCACTCTCCACACTTCACACTAAAATCATCCTTATTTGTAATTTGGTTACTCACTCATCGTCTTATCCAAAAAATCTTCCCTCAGTTTATCCACAATCTTTTTTTCGAGACGGCTTATGTAAGATTGGGAAATATTCATCATGTCGGCGATTTCTTTTTGTGTTTTTTCTTCGGCACCATACAAGCCGTAGCGCATGCAGATAATGGTGCGATCGCGCTTATTCAGTTTGGTAAACAATTCTTTCAGCATGGATTTTTCTAAATTGCTTTCCATATCTTTATAAATTTGGTCGCCGTCCGTGCCTAAAATATCGCTAAGTAACAGTTTATTGCCCTCCCAATCCACATTGAGCGGCTCTTCGAGGCTCATTTCGTAACGGGTCTTGACCATTTTGCGCAAGTACATGAGGATTTCGTTTTCGATACAACGGCTGGCATAAGTGGCAAGCTTAATCTTTTTTTCGGAGTTATAGCTTTTGACGGCTTTCATCAGTCCCAATGTGCCAACCGAAATCAACTCCTCCATGTCCATACCGGTATTGTCGAATCGCTTGGCAATATAAACGACCAATCGTAAATTATGCTCTATAAGCATATTGCGCGCCGTGGTGTCTCCGCTTTCGTTAAGAGAAATCATCTTCCCCTCTTCTTCGGGTGAAAGCGGCGTAGGCAGCGCGACAATGTAATCTACAGAATCGTTCGACTTTCTCTTGATTCGCTCGAAAAACAGCTTGATTGCCGCCTTTAATCTTTTAATTAGGTGATTCATTGTCTCCTCCCATATCTCTGTGCAAAATAATTTGATAGTCTTTGGAATTCAAGCTATCAGAAACGACGGCCTGTGCGTGATATATTTTATGCTCCGACTTCCCGTAATATATCTTGAAACACAAGTTAACCAGCTTCATCATCTTCACGCCCGCTACCGTATTGACGGCCAATTCGCCCGCGTCCTCCAATGCTAACCTCTTGGCAAGCTCCGCGCTGATGACCACCGCAGGATTGTTGTCGTTGCCTGTCAGTTTGTTTCCGCTATCGTAATAGCCTACCGCTTCGGTAAAACCGCCTGTGCCGTTTTCTATCTTAACGGGATACTCGAACACCGCAGCCTTTTTGCGTTTATAAAAAGTTTCCGTCAATAATCTTATCGCTCCAACCGATAGCACCACTCCGCCGCATACGGCGAACGGCAACAGGTTTTCGTCGTTGATATAGTCTGCAAGCAACATGCTCGCGCCCGCGAAAATAAAGCTTACCATATAAAAAGTAATGATAGTGACAGCGAAATCCTTTATGGTAAAGCTTTTTTTCAGCAACAATACCATAGCAAGCGACAATAAAACTTTTACGATGATTTGGTACTCTTCCATAAACGGATACGCCACCGAAAACGCCGCGCCCAACACACTCGCAAAAAGAATACGCGGCACGCTTTGATTCGCCCTTTGCGCAAGCAACGTCAGGTGGCAGATCAAATAATTTATCGCAAGATTATTTAGAAATATGTATTCGATATATATTGTTTTCATAAATAAAAGACAAGAAGTAACTGATTTCTTGTCTTTTGTAATAGTAATATTATGCTGTAATTGGAACGATTATTTACGGTTTTTTTCTTGCAACTTCAACAAAAACGGCGGCAAGGTACGCCCTGCGCCCACATCCATCCTTGGGGATTGAATGCCATCCTTAGGCACGGGTTCTCTGGGCGGCGCGGGTTTTTCTACAGGCTTTTCGGCCGCCGCCACTTCTTCTGCAGGCATATAACCGTACATTTTGCTTATTTGGTCGGTATTTTGCTCGCCGAATATCGGACGGTTTGCCATCGGGTTATACTTATTTTTTTCGTTCTTGCTGTTGAACCCTGTCGCAATCACGGTGATTTGCACCTCGTCGTTGAGTTTGTCGTCGAAGCCCATACCAAAAATTATGTTGGCGTTGCTGTCTACCACTTCGCGGATAAGCCCTACCGCCTCGTTGACTTCGTCTATCGTAAGGTTCTGGTCTCCCGTAACATACACAATCACACCCGAAGCGCCCGCGATGTTGGTTTCGAGCAAGGGGCTTTGTACTGCTTGCCTTACAGCGTCCAGCGTACGGTTGTCGCCCTTGCCGCGCCCTATGCCGATATGCGCGTTGCCTCTTTGCTTCATGATGGTGCGGATATCGGCGAAATCGAGATTGATAAGCGATGGTGTCGTAATAATATCGGATATACCTTGAATCCCTTGCCTCAGCACTTCGTCTGCGATTTGGAACGCCTTAACAAAAGGCGTCCCTTTGGGGACAAACATACTTATTTTTTCGTTGGGAATCACCAACAAGGTATCTACCGACTCTTTGAGCTTTTCGATACCCGAAATAGCGTTCTCCATCCGCTTTTTGCCTTCGAATCTCTCGAAAGGCTTGGTGACAACGGCTATGGTAAGGATACCGAGCTCTTTTGCCATTGAGGCAATCACAGGCGCCGCACCCGTCCCTGTGCCGCCGCCCATCCCCGCCGTAATAAACAGCAGATCCGCGTCTTCGATATGCTGGCGGATTTCTTCGCGCGACTCTTCCGCCGCCCTTTTGCCGATATCTGGGTCGGAACCTGCGCCCAAACCTTTGGTAATGCTCGCGCCCAATTGTATCTTGATTGGCGCGGGCGACATATTAAGCGCTTGCATATCGGTATTGGCCGCGATAAAAGTTGCGGACTTGATGCCCACGCATATCATACGGTTAATCGCGTTATTACCGCCTCCGCCTATGCCGATTACCTTGATATTTGCAACTCCCGAAGTGTTTGGCATTATTTCTTCCTCCCGTCGAAGACCTTTTGGATCGCTTTGATAAGTTTGTTTTGGGATTTTTGCGGCAGTTTGGATTTTTGATACAGCAAAAGTCCGACAAGCGAACAGTTGTTTGGTTTATTTAAATTGATGATAGCGTCAGATGTATTGTATTTTACCTGTCTTGATGTGACTTTTTGGACAATCTCTTTTGCGCCCGCCATGGTCAACCCTCTGCCCGTAAGCAAAATTTCGGTGGTCTCGGGCAGGTCGTAGGGAGAAGTGTCTATCACAAGCTTAATTTTTTCGGCGATGTCCTGCACGCGGCAGGCGGCTACCTCGTTAATTTGTTGTATGGCATAAGCAAAGGTTTCGCCGTCCGCGTTGACGGTATAGGTATCACCTTCGGCAGGCATGAGATTGAGATTGATTTTTTTGGTAAGCTCGAGGGCGTGTTCGAAGGGGATTTCGAGACAGGTTGTAAGG
>JAQVTZ010000189.1 GCA_028699795.1 Clostridia bacterium
CCTGTATAGCAAGTAGCAATTAATTTTCTAACACCCAAAAAATTAAAATTTAGCGCAAAGTACTTGAAAAAATTGCTCTCATAGGGGTCATCACAATTGCAAAGTACAACTTTGTCTTTGAAATGATCTTTGTAGTGACGCATTTCAGCTTCAATATCCGAAAGCTGTGTATAAAATTCGTCTGCTTTATTCCTTTTTGCCTCATCAAATAATTTTGTTGCCACTATATCGCCTTTTCTTTTGCCAAATATTGTAAATATCTTAACACAAATTAATTTAAATTGCAACATTGGGCTTGAACGATTTTGCGCAAAAAAACAACCCGTACAGAAAACTCCGTACGGATTGAAAAAGTTTTGTCAACATTAGTTATGCGTGACGCTAAGCTAATTTAAACTATTTATAATTTGGGCACCTCTATTTATCCTTTAATCGCGGCTTGGGCGGCGGCAAGGATAGCGATCGGTACTCTGTAGGGCGAGCAAGACACATAAGTGAGGCCGATTTTGTGGCAGAACTCGATGGTAGCGGGGTCGCCGCCGTGCTCTCCGCAGATGCCCAATTTGATGTCGGGACGGGTTGTTTTGCCTTTTTCGACGGCGATTTTGACCAATTCGCCTACGCCTACTTGGTCCAATCTCTTGAAGGGGTCGGACTCGAAAACTTTCTTCTCGTAGTAATCGTTAAGGAACTTGCCCGCATCGTCACGGCTAAAGCCGAAAGTCATTTGGGTAAGGTCGTTGGTGCCGAAAGAGAAGAACTCGGCTTCGGTTGCAATCGCATCCGCGGTAATTGCCGCGCGGGGGATTTCGATCATGGTGCCAACGGTGTAGTCCACCTTGACGCCCGTCTCCGCCATCACCTTTTCGGCGGTTGTAACAACAATGTTTTTCACATACTTTAATTCTTTGACTTCGCCGACCAGCGGAATCATGATTTCGGCTTTCACCTTTCCGCCCGCCTTGTTGACCTCGATTGCGGCTTCGATAACCGCTCTGGTCTGCATCTCGGCGATTTCGGGGAAGGTCACCGAAAGACGACATCCGCGGTGTCCCAACATGGGATTTAATTCGTGCAAAGACTCGATTTTCTCTTTGAGCGTGGCAAGCGGGATATCCATATCCTTGGCAAGCGCGACGATATCTTCTTCTTTGGTGGGCAAGAATTCGTGCAAGGGCGGATCTAAGAAACGGATTGTTACGGGATTGCCGTGCATCTCTTTATAGATACCGATAAAGTCTGCTTTTTGCATGGGCAGAATCTTGGCAAGAGCGGCTTTGCGTTGCTCCACCGTTTCGGAAACAATCATCTCTCTTACTGCGGCGATACGGTCTTTTTCGAAGAACATATGCTCGGTACGGCAAAGTCCGATACCTTCGGCGCCGAAGTTATAAGCGGTAGCGGCATCCGTGGGGGTGTCACCGTTTGCTCTTACTTTAAGCGTGCGATACTTGTTCGCCCAGCTCATGATGGTAGAAAAGTTGCCGGAGATTTCGGGTTTGGTAAGCGCCATACTGCCGTCGTATACATTGCCCGTGCTTCCGTCTATTGACAATTCGCTTTCGGTTGTGTAAACCTTACCGTTTAAGGTAAGCGTGCCTTTTTCTTCATTGATAGAGAGCGCGCCGCAACCCGTAACACAGCATCTGCCCATGCCGCGCGCGACAACCGCCGCGTGAGAGGTCAGGCCGCCGCGAGCGGTAAGGATACCTTTGGCGACATTCATGCCCTCGATGTCTTCGGGAGAAGTTTCCAATCTGACAAGTATGATTTTTTCGCCGTTTGCCGCTCTCTTGGTGGCGTCTTCCGCCGTAAATGCTATTTTGCCGCAAGCCGCGCCGGGGGAAGCGGGCAAACCGCTTGCGATAGGCTTATGCTTTTTGAGCTCGGCTTGATCAAATTGCGGATGCAGAAGGTCGTCCAGCTGCTTGGGCTCAATTTTTAGCAGAGCTTCCTGCTCTGTGCAAAGGCCCTCTTTTACAAGGTCTACGGCAACTTTAATCGCGGCTTGGGCGGTACGCTTGCCGTTGCGGGTCTGCAACATATACAGTTTGCCTTTTTCTATGGTAAACTCCATGTCCTGCATATCGTGGAAAAAGGACTCTAACCTCTCGGCGATATCGACAAACTCTTTATACACCTTGGGGTTGGTTTCTTTAAGATGGTCTATGGTTGCGGGAGTGCGGATGCCGGCAACGACATCTTCGCCCTGCGCGTTCATAAGATATTCGCCGTACAGTTTCTTTTCGCCTGTGGACGGGTTGCGCGTAAAAGCAACGCCCGTGCCCGAAGTATCGCCCATATTGCCGAATACCATGGATTGCACATTTACCGCGGTACCCCAATCGTAGGGGATATCGTTCATACTGCGGTAGACATTGGCTCTGGGGTTATCCCAGCTGCGGAACACAGCTTCGATTGCGCCCACAAGTTGCACCTTGGGGTCTTGGGGGAAGTCTTTGCCTTGTGACTTTAGGTAGAATGCCTTGAACTTCGCGATAAGCTCTTTGAGGTCTTCTGCGGTGAGCTCGGTATCCAACTTGACACCCTTTTCTTCTTTGAGGTCGTCCAATATCCTTCCAAAATAATCTTTGCCAATACCGATTACGACATCCGAGTACATTTGGATAAATCTGCGGTAGCAGTCGTAAGCAAAACGGGGGTCGTTGGTCTGCTTTGCAAGCCCTTCCACCGATATATCGGTAAGCCCAAGGTTCAATATTGTATCCATCATACCGGGCATGGAAGCGCGCGCGCCGCTGCGTACGGAAAACAAGAAGGGGTTTTCGGGGTCGCCGAATCTCTTGCCTTCTTCTTTCTCGACGATAGCGAGTGCTTCAAAAACTTGATCTATGATTTCTTGAGCGATTTTGCGCCCATCACTATAATACCTTGTACATGCTTCTGTGGTAATTGTAAATCCGGGAGGCACGGGCATCCCTAAATTTGTCATTTGTGCGAGATTTGCGCCCTTGCCGCCGAACAACGCTTTGTTCGTTCCGTCTGCTTCTCTAAAAAGATAAACATACTTTTTTGTCATTGATTTTCTCCTATATGAATTGTATTTGTAACTCTATTATGCTCGAATCATTATACAAAAAATCAAACCTATACGCAAGTTATTTTCTCCATATTTTGGAATTATACTTACCAATTTAGTAAAAATATTTGCTTTTTCACATATTTTTGGGTATAATGATAATGAGGTTATTTCGGCGGAAATAGCTATTTCTTTTTCTTTACAACACTTCTAAATTTTTTATTTTTCATGACCTACAAAAAAATGTTTAATGTAATATGCTTTGTGAACTTTGTTTGAGAGCTTCCGAAAGGGAGTTGATACGCGCGGATAAATTATTGCGCAACAGTAAATTAAGATACTTGAGGGCTTCGTACAATTCGTTTTGGGTGATGTCCAAAGAGTCTAAATCGGCGGGCT
>JAQVTZ010000024.1 GCA_028699795.1 Clostridia bacterium
CATTGTTGCAGAGCGACAAACAGCGGGAAGGGGCAGACAGGGGAAATCCTTTTTCTCGATGTGTAAAGGCGCCATTTATATGACGGCAGTTTTTGCCATGACACGGGAAGACCCCGCCCGAGCGACCATCGCCGCCGCCGTTGCCGTCGCAAAAGCAATCGAAGACGCCGAACAATTGTATCCGCGCATCAAGTGGGTAAACGATTTATTCTATCACGGCAAAAAGATAGGCGGTATTCTGTCGGAAGCCGTCGACGGACATATTATAATCGGTATCGGCATCAACACCAATGCGGAAGCGGAAGAGTTCCCAACGGAATTACAAGCCATTGTGGGAGGGATTCCGCTCAAGACCCCCCGAGAAAAATTGATTGCCGCCATCTATAATAAGTTATGCGAATATCTCAACACGGATTATAAAAAAATAATAAAAGAATATCGCGCGCGTTCCCTAATGGACGGGAAAACTGTAATCTATTTGCAGGAAAACAGAGAGATTGCAGCGACCGTACTGGGGATAGACGACAAGGGTAGACTAATAGTTAAAACGGAAGACGGCAAACAAGAGTGTTTGTCTTCGGGTGAAGTGAATATAATCAATCATCACATTTAAAAATTGATAACGCCCAAATGTTGCAAAAGTATTTTAATTCCGATAAAAACCAACACAAGCCCGCCCGCAAATTGGGCTTTCTTTTTAAATTTTGCTCCGAATTTATTGCCGATGATAACCCCTAAAAAGCATATTGCAAAGGTCACCGCGCCGATAATCGACACCGACATCCAAATGGACGCGCCCAAAAAGGCAAAGGTAAATCCTACCGCAAGGGCGTCGATACTGGTTGCTACCGCCATTACCAACAACTCTTTGACATTAAGTTGGCAGCTTAATTCCTTTTTGTCTTCGTTTTTGTCGAACACATCGGCTATCATTTTGCCGCCGATGATCAGCAACAAGGCAAACGCAACCCAATGCGCAAACTGGTCGATATACTGTTCGAATTGTCGGCCCAACAACCATCCCAATATCGGCATCGCTGCTTGAAACAACCCGAACAGGCCCGCAATAATAAACGCATGCTTATAATTGATTTTTCGCATGCATAAGCCTCTGCATAATGATACCGCAAACGCGTCCATGGCAAGACTTACAGCAATCAAAAATACTTCCGTTACTCCCAAAAAAGGCTCCTTATTTTATTATATCTGTCCGTCTTATTTGACATACCATGAAGCGGTCGGGATATCAAAAATAATATTGTTATCGGGAGGATCGTCGTCGAACAATGCGCCTTTGCCTACCGTGCCAAATACGAGTTCGTCCAGCATTTTACCAAAAAGCAACGCGCCCTTTTCTGCTGAAATATATTCTAGCGGTGTAAGTTCCATAATTTCTATTTCTAACATCTCCAATAAATCGACCGCGGATTGAGAGCTCATGCCGATCAGCATTGAAAGCATATCGTTTTCCCTTACGATTTCTAAAGAAGAAATGATCCCCGCGATAAAGTCGTTATCGACTATATCCAGCTCGCCTCTCGTAAACAAATCTTCCATGGCGGGCATCAGGTCAATCTCTGCGACATCGGGATTTAATTCGTGTATTTTTGCAAAAATATCGAAGTCTGCAAGCGTATAGAATACCGAGTAAAGACCGTAGCGGAACAAAACACCTTCTGTCGAATCTATGGTAATATTCTCATCTCCTTTGTAGTTGGCGGCGAAACAACCCGCAAGCACGAGATCCATAATATGCGCGTAATCACTATCGGGAATGGTGATACCATAATTCTCGCATATCCATTGCAACGAAGGTTGTCCTGCCGCCTCGTCCCTCTTGTAGATGGGCATATGGGCAAAATCATATAATAATTGTATAATGTCTTCTTTTAATTCGATTACATCGCTATCGGTCTTGTCCAATCCAAACATTTTTAATATACTCGGTAACATACCGGGCAACATATCGTTGAAAAAAGCATCCCCAAAATCTACCGAAAGATAGTCGCTCGCATATTTTTGGAAATCTGTCAATATTTTTTGTCTTTCTGCAGAAGAAATATAAGGAGGTATGTAATCTGGATTGATGTAATCCAAAAATTCGGTTGTAATTTCCATTTTGTCTTTGAAACAGCCTACGGTTTTGATAGGACAAGGATAATTGGCAAGCGCGGCGGTTTCGATATCGTAAAGCGTACCGTTCTCATTGGAATACGAAGAGATATCGTTGCAATGCACATGGCCGGTAAAGACATAATTCATTCCCGCATCAATCATCGCGTCGCGGTACTCTTCGGCAAGACGAACCTTGACATCGTCTATTTCTATTTGGGAGACAAACTCTCCATAATGGTCCAAAATGGGGAAATGTATCATGCCGAGCGGCACTCTGCCGTTCTGCACACATTTTTGGGTTTCGGTGCTTACCCAGTCAATCAACCTACGGCTGGCGTCATCGGAATCATTGCTATAATAGGCATCTATCGCAACCAATGCGTAATCCTCGTTGAGATTGACAACATAAGAACCTGTTTCTTCATCTCTTACAAGGGCTTGATTGTAGCCGAAATCCTCATAAATTTCTATAAATTCTTCTAAATTTGTACCGGGGATGCTTGTCTCGACACCCGTGGCAAAAGTGCGTGAGTATCCGCTACCCGTGTCATGATTGCCGGGGATGACATACACCTCGATCCCTGCATCCTGTACTCTTTTTAATTGACTTGCAATCAGCAAATGCTGATCGCGCGCCCGTATGTCGGCGAGGTCGCCGCTAACCAGCAGAGCATCGGGTTTTTCTTTTATAATGACATCTAATGCGGATTTATAGATACATTCGGACAAATGTACCATTTTCCCCATTTTATCCGTATCATATTCTTTATACGCTTCACTGTTGATATCCCCTATTTGTTCTTCCAAAAATACATGCGTATCCGTAATAATCATAAAAGTATAATCGGGCTTATTCTGTATTTTTAGAACAATACCGGATACAACGGATGCTGCAATCGCAAAAACAATTACAACAACGAGAACCGTTTTAAGAATCTTTTTCATTTTTTCCTCCTAATTTTCCTACAAAAAACGCTTTGAATTATAGCACAAACAGCTATATTATTCAATAGAATGTCACTTAATTCTTCTTTTTGCGCGAAATGTTCCATATCGCAAGGCCGTAGAATAAAATTGCGGTCGCAATAAGGATGACGATACTAAGCCAAACGGGTACAGTGTAATCGCCGAAAGCGAATGTTACCCCCATTTCGGATTGGAAGTTTACAAGATATTCTGCGGGGATATCCGCAAAAGCCGACTGTATGGGCGCATCCATAATAACTTGTCTAAAGAGCGACGCCGCATAAGAAGGTGGAAATACCTTGACGATATATTGTACCGCTTTCGGCAACATACCCACGGGCAAATAAATCCCCGTAAGAAATCCAATCAGCGTCCCGATAATCGTACTTGCGGTCGAAAAAGCGTTGGAACTACTGAAAAACGACACCAAAAAGAACAACACGGAAGTGTTGGTGAGCGTCGTTAAAACCACCAATCCCAATACTTTCATGAAAGCCGAAAAACCGAGCAGTTTGCCGCCGTAGGCAAGAATATAAATTTCGGAAAGCACGAGGGTGACCAGTGTCATGATGATGCCAATCAATACCGCGCTTAACAAATAACCGCCCATAATTTCATATTTTTTGGCGGGAGATACATAAAAATCTTTGTATATCTTGCGTGTTTTGTCCTCTACCATAATCCCGAACGCGCCCATTGTGGCGGTAACTGAGGTTACGGCAAGCATTCCCGCGCAAATCCAGCTGTCCATGATAAATCTTGCGTTATCTAAATCTTTGATGCCTGCCGTCCAAACATCTCCCAAAAAAAGCGCGTATAAAGCAAATATAATCATCACGGACAGCAACGAGAAAAAGACCGCGCTTCTATCCTTAAAAAACACTTTCAGATTGCGAACAGTAAAAGGTATCATTCTCTCAGCTCCTTTCCCGTGATGCCGATAAAAGCGTCGTCCATGGTTCCGTTAAGCACTTCAAAATTGTCGATGAGCTTTTCGCACTTTTTGATAATCGGAATTGCCTCCACCGTTTTGTCTATTTTTACCGTTGCCATGCGATGGCTTGCCGTATATGATAGTTTTGCCTCTTTAAGCATAGACAATATCGCTGTTTCGTTTGCGGCAGGGAAAGACAACTTCAGTTTGTCCGACGCATAACGCTCCTTCAGTTCGACGGGAGTCCCCTTTGCGGCGATTTTTCCGTTGTCGAGTATCACGACATAATCGGCGCCCGCGGCTTCCTCCATATAATGCGTGGTCATAAACACGGTCATGCCCGTTTGCTTTTGCAGCTTGCTGATGGTCTCCCATACATTTTTCCTTGTTTGCGGGTCTAATCCCGTGGTCGGCTCGTCCAAAAAAAGAATTTTGGGTGCATTCATAAGCGCTCTTGAGATATCTGTTCTCCGTCTTTGTCCGCCCGACAGTTTGCCGTAAGGCCTCTTGAGAAGTTCGGTAACTCCCGCAGCCGCAGCCGCATTTTGTACTGCTTTGCCCAGTTTTTCTCCCTTTATCCCGTATAGGCCGCCTCTTGCAAATAAGTTTTCCTCTACGGTAAGCAAATTGTCCAATACGCCGTCTTGAAATACGGTGCCTATCGTGCCTCTTATTTTCTCGTCGTCTTTGCCGAGCGTAAAACCGTTAATAACAGCCTCCCCATTGTCGGGCTGAAGAAAAGTGCACAGCATATCGATCGTGGTGGACTTTCCCGCACCGTTCGGTCCCAAAAAAGCAAACAGAGTCCCTCTTTCGACATAAAAACTAATCTTGTCTACCGCTTTAATTGCGCCATAGCTCTTACTTAAGTTATTTACTTCGATTATATTCATAAACTTTGCTCCGTAAAAGAAACAGAATATTGTATTGTTACTATTCTAACATATACCGATTTAAGATAAAATGTTTTTTTTGCCTACACCGTTCTAAAGCCGCTATTGACACACCACTTCATTCACTCTATAATTTAAGTATCTTAAATTTGGGAGGAAATCTTATGCTGTTTGGAGACCCTATAAACAAAGCCGCCGCGGACCTTGCAAAAAATTCGGTCCGAAGCGTCGCAAACTTTAACTGGACCTTTATCTTTATCCTTGCCGTCGTCGTTTATATTTATGCGACAGAGGCAAAGAATAAGAACTATAAAGGCATTGTTGCCGGTCTGTCGCTGTACGGCGTGCATTGGCTATACGAAATCGCCAACGCAATTATTTGCCACGCCTCGGGCTATGCGCTCTGGACGGTTTCGCTAGAATCCACTTCGTTTATTCTGCTCATCGGCGTCAGCTGGGAGCTCTCCATGATGTTTTCAGTTGCGGGGATTGCGACCTACAAGCTGCTTCCCGCAGACCCCCAAAAGAAAATACTCGGTATCAATAACCGCTGGTTGTTTGCCGTTGGCAACGCCGCCTTTTTTAGTTTGGTAGAAATCTTCCTTGCCTCAACGCCCGCCTTTCTTTGGGTGTTCAAATGGTGGGGCGCGATACCCGTATTCATTACAACCTATATCCCGTTCTTCCTTGCGGCATACCTCGTACCCGATGCAAAGCCCAAAACGCAAAAGATCTTTTTGGCAAGCGTATGGGGCCTTGCGGCGCTGTTGCTAATCATACTAATACCATTGGGAATTATCTAAACGGTCTGTCTTTAAAAAGGAGCTTTTATGTCCAAAACAATCTTTCTCGTATCCAAAACTCATCTCGACTTGGGCTTTACCGACCTTGCCGCAAACATTCGCATGCGCTATATTAACGCTTTTATCCCCCAAGCCGTCGAAGCGGCGGAAAAACTGAATGCGGACGGCAAAAAGAGATTCGTATGGACAACAGGCTCTTGGATTATTAAAGAGGCGTTAGAACACGGCAGCGCCGAACAAAAGAACGCGCTTGCCGCCGCCCTTAAGAGAGGCGATATTACCGCGCACGCTCTGCCGTTTACCACGCATACCGAACTTTTAGACGCCGATACCTTTCGATACGGACTGGGCATCATCAAAAAACTGGACAAGCTGTCGGGCAAAACGACGGTAGCCGCCAAAATGACCGATGTCCCCGGGCATACCGCGGCCATTGTGCCTTATCTGTACGAAAACGGAATCCGATTGTTGCACATCGGCGTAAACGAAACTTCCGCCGTGCCCCGTGTGCCCGAAACTTTTTTGTGGAAATACGGCGGCGGCGAAGTGGTCGTGATATACAGCGGAAATTACGGCGGCGGATTGTACCAAAACGAGTTTTTGGAAGAGCGATTGTATTTTGCGCATACGGGCGACAATCACGGCCCCGTATCGGCCGAGAACGCCGAAGCAAATTACAGGCGATTGCAAAAGGAATACCCCGATTACGAAATTGTCGCATCCGGTCTCGACCCCATTGCAAACAAATTATGGGCGATACGGGACAAACTGCCCGTGATAACTTCCGAAATAGGAGACACTTGGATTCACGGTTCGGCGTCCGACCCTTATAAGTCTGCGGCCATGCGCGAACTCCTCTTTTTAAAAAATAAATGGCTTACCGAAGGCTCTCTAAAGCGGGAAAGCGAAGAGTACAAAAGGCTTGCCGACAATCTCCTGTGCCTTGCCGAGCACACCTGCGGAAAAGATGTCAAACGGTGGTTGTCCGACTATACGCATTACTTAAAGAAAGACTTTATCAAAGCGCGCGCAAAAGACCGCGCAAAGCTAAACCTGTTAGACCTGTTCCGTTGCCGCCCTTACAATTTACAAACGGCTGGGGCGCGGCTTATCAAGCTCTACCACAAAGGCTCTTACCGCGCGATGGAAGAAAGCTGGGCCGAACAACGGGCCTATCTGGACCATGCGCAAGCGTTGTTATCGCCCGAACATGCGGCGGAAGCTGTGGCAAGACTTGCCCTACTTCTCCCCAAAACGCCCCCCGTGTTACAAGGCGATGAAGTCGCTTTCGGCAAAGACTATACTTATAAATGTTTCACTTTCAGCGTCAACCGTCTGGGAGCCTTGTCGTTAAGTTATAAAGGCGCGCCTGTACTGGATGCCAAAAAGAGCGACCGCGCCGCGGTGGATTATGTCTCTTACAGCAAAAAGGACATGGAATTTTTTGAGGAAAATTATATGCGCGACTTAGACAAACTTGCGTCTTGGGCAATCCCAGACTTTTCTTACCCCGGTCTAGGCAGAGTAGACGGAAAGTATCCGACAGGCAGGTTTCCCTACCAAGTAACGCAATCCGCAATGCAAAAAGCGGAAGATTGTCCTATGGTACGACTGTTGCTAGAAACAGACGCAAAACTTTCGAAAGAGTTGGGCGCGCCGCGTAAAATCGTGATAGAATACCGCATCACCGATAAAAAAGTCAAAGTGGGGTTATCCTTTTTTAATAAGGACGCAAACAGACTTCCCGAAGCGCTTTTTATGCGCCTTTATCCCGCAATGGAAGGCAATACGCTCAAGTATGTCAAAATGGGTTCGCCAATCAATCCTTACGATGTTGTCGAAAGAGGCAACCGCAATGTGTCCGCAGTAGAAAGTGTCAAGTATTGCGCCAAAGGCGCCGACGTCAAAATACGCAACCGACACGCGCCTTTAGCAAGCCTCGGCATGGGCAAAATTTTAGAGTTTGACGACCGATATGCAAGCGTAAAAAGCGGAGGAATCGCGTTTATCCTGCATAATAATATTTGGAAAACCAACTTCCCTCTTTGGTATGAAGGAAGCGCGTATTACGAAACCGAAATCGTCCCTGTTTCAAATTAAGATGAATAATAAAAAGAGCCTTCGCGTTACTTCGCGGAGGCTTCTTTTTTCTTTTTTTTGCCTAAATAGCGTTCTTCTTCGCTGAAAATGCAACCGCAATACTTTTGCATATACAGTCCTCTTGCTCTTGCGGCGGCTTGTCCTTCGCGGAAAAAGGGGCGAAAATCTCTGTATAAAAATTCGACACCGTATTTTTCGCCTTGTTCGTGACCGATACGCATTAACAGTTCGTGATTTTGGTAAGGGCTGATAAGTAAGGTAGTAGTAAAGGCGTCAAACCCGCGACTCTTTGCAACGCTAGCCGCGCCTGCCATACGGGTACAATAGCAAAACTCGCAACGCGAAGTGTCGGTTTTGCTCACACCGTCCAAAAAAGTCCTGAGGCCGTATTCGCCTTCGTAAATCAAAGGCAACTCTTCTTCGCTGCAATACTTTAGCAAGGAATCGCGGCGGCTGATGTATTCGGTATAGGGATGAATGTTCGGGTTAAACCATAAAATAGAAGGAACCAGTCCCTCACGCCGCAAGGTTTCGACACATTTCACAGAACAAGGCGCGCAGCACGCATGCAACAAAACATTCATTGTGTTCCCTCCGTTACTAATATAGAACAGGCTGTCAAGATGACAGCCCTGTTCTATTATTTTGTTAAAACTTTGCAGATAATTTCAAGCGCTTCCTCCATTTGCGGATAGGTAATCACCACAGGGGGCGCAAAGCGTATTGTGCGTTCGTGCGTCTCTTTGGCAAGCACGCCGCTTTGGATGAGTTTGTCCACATATTCCGAAGCGGGTCCCGAAAATTCTACTCCGATAAGCAAACCTTTTCCGCGGATATCGATGATTTCGGGATTGTCGATTTCGCGCAGTTTTTGGATGAAATACGCGCCTTTTTCGGCTGCCATTTTGGGATAATCGTCACGGACAAGAAGCTCGATTGCTTTTAGGCCCACCGCGGCTGCAAGAGGATTGCCGCCGAAAGTCGAGCCGTGCGAACCCGGTGTAAAAATAGATAAAATATCGTCGTTTGCAGAGATCGCGGATACCGGCATGATGCCGCCGCCCAAAGCCTTGCCCATAACATACACATCGGGGATGACCTCCTCATGCATACAGGCAAACATTTTGCCCGTGCGTGCAAAGCCCGTCTGTACTTCGTCTGCAATGAACAAAATATTGTTGCGGGTGCAGATTTCGCGTACTTTTTTTAGGTAGCCTTTTGGTGGCACAATAATACCCGCTTCCCCTTGTATCGGTTCTACCAAAAAAGCGACGGTATCGGGGGTGATTGCGTCTGCCAAAGCGTCGGCATCGCCGTACTTAATTACTTTAAACCCCGGTGTATACGGCCCGTAACCCACGCGCGCATTTTCGTCTGTGCTCATCGATATAATCGTTACCGTTCTGCCGTGGAAGTTGTTTTCGCATACGATAATCTCTTGCTTACCGTTGGGTACGCCTTTTACCAACGCGCCCCAACGCCTTGCCGTTTTAATAGCGGTTTCTACCGCTTCGGCGCCCGAATTCATTGGCAAAACCTTTTGTTTGCCTGTCAGTTTGGCAAGCTGCATGCAAAAATCGCACAAAACGGCGTTATGAAACGCGCGCGAAGTAAGCGTCAGTTTTTCTAGTTGCTCTTTGGCGGCCGCCACAATCTCGGGATGACAATGCCCGAAATTTAATGCGGAATACGCGCTAAGCATATCGAAATAAGTTTTTCCTTCGGGGTCGGAGACAAGCGCCCCCTCTCCTTTTACGATAACGACATCTTTGGGATGATAATTGTTGGTTCCGTATTGTTCGGTCTTTGCGATAATTTCTTTTGACGATAACATAAACTCTATCCTTATCGAAAATATTTACAGATTTCTCTATGGCAAATATTATAGCACATCAATTTTACTATTTCAAGAAAAGTGAAGCAGTCGGACGGCGGCAAATGGTTTGCTCAATTGAAACACCTTTTAAGTGGCAACCTTGACGAGTTGAAAAATCAGTGCTACAATCATCTTATATTTTCGGCGAAAAGGATGCTTCGGTGAGGAAATGAGAAAGAATACTTTAATAATGAAGTTATCAAAACCTACTACAATTATTCTCTTATTGACTCTCTTTCTTATTTTGTTATTTTTGGCAACCGTCTTCGGACTTTCCTATTCAAGGCTTTTTTATTGTACCGTTACATTCGATACCGATTACGGCACGGCAATCGAGCCTCTTGTGGTGCGTTACGGAAACAGCCTAACAGAAATACCCTTTACCGAGAGAGAGTATAATACTTTCGGGGGCTGGTATTACGACGAAGAACACACATTGCCGTATCAAGGCGAACCGGTTGAGGGTGACACCACGCTGTATATCAAATGGGATACTATCTTTAATAGCGACTATTTTCAAACATTGTACGGAAAACTTCAAGCGTGTTATGCGGGAGAGTTATCGTTATTCTTATTCGAAGATGAAGAGTCGGTAGCTCCTTTTTATGAAGTTATGGAACTGGATGATTACCAAAACAAAAGTACCGCGCATATCATCGGCGGTATCGACGCCGAAGGGCACGATACTATTATACTGGCGTTATTTGTTTTTGATGATTTGGGAGATGCTCGTGATTTATACCAAAAAATGATAGTACAAGAAGAAAAAGGGAAACCACTATTAGGTGATATAGAGTTTTTGGGCAAGGATGCGCTGATGGGTGGTGTCGCTTGCGGTATCGCAAATACGATTTTGGGCGAGATAGGTAGCGACAATAATTTTTATTACGCCGTCAACGAAGAGCAAACCGAAGCAACCGTCTTGCGTTACAAAAACAATGCAGATACGGTTGTGCTTCCCGAAACCTATCTCGGGATTCCCGTTACCACCATCGGCCCTTACGCTTTTTACCGCAAAAACCTTACCGATGTTATATTGCATGACGGCATCCAAAATTTCGGCACCTATTCTTTTGCGTTTTGCAACAATCTAGCGGCACTCGACATCCCCGCAGGCGTAGAGATGCTAGCAAACGGACTTGTCGCCGAATCACCTCATGTGACTCTCGGTCTTGACAATTTGGTCTCCAATGAGAAATTTGCAGTGTTAGACAACGCGCTCATCGATCAAGAGATGGGCAGGCTCATCCTCTATCTCGGCAACGCCGAAATGTATTCCGTGCCCGAAAGCATTGAGATTATCGCCGAATACGCTTTTGCGCATAAGCGTACGCTCAACAAAATTGTTTTGCCAGAGGGGGTCGAATATATTTGCAAATACGCTTTTTATGATACGGGCATTGAGAATTTATCGTTACCGCAAAGTATCGAATCAATCGAGGAAGGCGCTTTTCAAGGCGCTCAAGACGGCACTTCTCCGCTCCGAAGTATCGATTTTGCTATAAACACGATGCTTAGGAATATGTCTGTAAATGCTTTTGCCGACAACCCCCTAATCGAGAGTTTTGTGTTCCCCAAAAATTTACATCGAGTTGATTTCGGCATATTAAAAAACTGCACAAATTTAAGGACAGTCGTATTTGAAACAGGCATCCAAATAGATGGGATTTATAACGAAACCTTTCTTAACTGTGTCCATTTAGAAGAAATCTCTTTGCCGGACAGCGTCACTTATGTAGGCGCTACGGCGTTTGCCGGCTGCAACTCGTTACAGAGCATAAACTTAAACAGGGCAACCGCTATTGAAAATAGCGCTTTTTCCGCCTGCCCCATGTTAGAAATCGTGGTATTTCATAAGGACAGCGAACTTATCGATTTGTTTGACAAAACATTTTATCATTGCGAAAATCTATCGGTAGTGGAGTTGCCCGACGCTCTTTGTACAATCGGCGCCGAAGTGTTTGCAGGCTGCACTTCCTTAGCATCTATCGACATCAAGAATACAAAAGAGCTTTCCAATGACGCTTTTACGGGGTGTAGCAACCTCCAAACAATTGAGTTAAAAGCGGTAGAAACAATAGGCCCCAGTGCCTTCGCAAACTGCGTCTCACTTCAAAGCGTCGACCTCACCGGCGCAAAATCAGTGGGAGGCGCTGCTTTTGCGAACTGCGTGAACCTCACAACGGTATTATTTTCGGAAATGCTGGAAGAGCTGGGAGTCGATGCGCTGGACCACTGCGACGCCATCAAAAAACTTTCCTTACCGTCTGCTGCCATAAAAGGGGGATTTACTATTGGAAATCTGGGAGGATTAGAAGAGCTTATTTCTCCTATTATAAAAGATACCAATGGGATGTATATCCCCGTTACCCGTATCTTCCAGAATTCTCAAGCGCCCGACTCTTTGCAAATCATTCGTATCAGCAACCCCATTACAACAATCCCTGACAGGTATTTTGCGGAATTGACGAATATAAGGCAAATAGAAATACCCGATTCGGTAGAATTCATAGAAGAATGGGCTTTTTATGGTTGCGTGTCTCTTTCTGTCTTTGCCGTTCCGCCTTCTCTCAAAGAAATCGGCGCCTCTGCTTTTTGCGGGTGTATCGGTCTTAGTGAATTCCCGATGCCCGACGGTCTTGTTTCAATAGGAGAATCTGCGTTTGCAGGGGACAGCTCGCTTGTGATACGGGGGTTCCCCAACAGTCTAAAGAGACTCGAAAGCGGCGCCTTCCGTAATTGCGTTTTAGTCACCGAAGTAGCGTTGCCCAATGGGATGGAATATGTCGGAAACGGCGCTTTCGCCGGCTGTTACGGCATAGAGACAATGCAGGTTCCCCTTGCGCCTTACGCAAAGGAAGACCCAAAATATCCCCATTCCATTCAGTTATACACCGATACGTATTTGGGTGATTATGTGTGCAATGTCAAGAGTGTCCGGCTTACAAGCGATACCCGTATTGTTCCCGAAAGAGCTTTTGCCGAGCTCGACTCGATAGAAACCATTCTATTCCCCGATACCGTAGAACGGTTTGAGGACTATTCTCTTAACGGAATACGCAATGTAAAAAAACTTGACATTTCGATGACCAAAAATTACGGCAGACAAATTTTTGCGGATTGTCCCATGTTGGAAGAAATCACCGTGCAATTAGAAAGCGTATACGATAGAAATACGCCAAGTTATTTTGCGTATTTCTTTGCGACATCCGTTGGCATCGTTTTTCCGCACGAATACGAATCCATAAAAAAAGTGACGGTAAAAGGCAACAATACCACACTTGCTAACCGTGCTTTCGCCGAGATACAAAATCTGGAAGAAGTCGTTCTGCCCTCTACGCTGACAACGATATCCGAAAAACTGTTTGAAAACTGCCAAAACCTTACAACCGTTATCCTACCGCAAGGGGTAACCGAAATCAGTAACTATGCGTTTGCGGGCTGCGCTTCTCTTACGGAAATCGAACTCCCATCCTCGGTGTCCATGCTGGATGACGGGGCTTTTTGCAGAGCAAGCTCGTTACAAACTGTTTTGATACCCCAAGACTCCTTGCTCTCTATTGTAAGCGACAGCATATTTGCCGATTGTGTAGCTCTAACGAATATCAATATCCCCGATTCGGTGTGGGAAATCCCCAATCATATGTTCCAAAATTGTGTATCGCTTACCACGATAGAACTTCCTTCCCGTCTCCAGTATATTCGGTCGGGCGCGTTCCGCGGAGCAGGTCTTACGAACATCACGATTCCCCACACCGTGATAGAAATAGACTGGTACGCTTTTACAGATTGCATCCACATAGAAGAAGTCGTATTCGAGCAAATTGGTTCGGGCATTGCAAGGAGTTCGCGGTTGGTTACCATAGGAAGGGGCGCGTTTATGAATTGCGGTCAAATAGAAAAAATCGTGTTGCCCGCAAGTCTCAATTCGATTGTCGGCGAAGCCTTCAAAAATTGTGTCCGACTTGAAGAGGTCTATATCTTGCACGAGTACGATCACACGAAAGGCGAGAAAGAATGGAATACTAATGGCACCAGCCTCCA